>NZ_JAJSLU010000008.1:230765-249338 GCF_023063025.1 Pseudomonas sp. YL2
CCCCCTGACCGCCGGCCGCACCCCCCCCACCAACGCCCCCCACAACAACGGCGGAGGCGAAAACACGCCGCCCGCCCCGGGGGGCGCCCGTCACGTTTGCGGCTAACTCGGCGGTGACGATTTCGTCGCCACCCCGCATACTCGCGCGCAGTTGGCCTATGCTGCTGACAGCATGACGCTGGATCTTTCTGAGGGATGCTCAATGTTTTACGTGCAACGCGATGCGCAAGGTCTGTTGATTCGCGTGGAAGCCGCGGCCTACGCCGAGGCCACGGAAACGCTGCCGGCCGACAGCCATGAAATCCAGGCCTGGTTCGCCAATGAAGTGGTGGAAACCAGCCTGAAACAGCTCAAGCAGAGCGACCTGGAAATGATTCGGGTACTCGACGACCTGATTCAGGTGCTGACCCAGAAAGGCGTGATCCGCGTCACCGACCTGCCGCCGGCAGCACAGGCCAAGCTGATGGACCGCACCCAGGCGCGTGAGGCGTTGGGCGGGTTGAGCCACTTGATCGACGACGAAGAGACCGGGCTGATCTGATCCGCGATCTTCAGTGACCGGACTGACCCCTTCGCGAGCAAGCCCGCTCCCACATTTGAAATGCATTCCAATGTGGGGGCGGGCTTGCTCGCGAAGGCTGATTTACCGGCAACGAATAACGAACAGGGTACTTCCCGGGCGTGGGCTCACCAAACAACTGCCCCCTGCACCCCATACAAGCCCATCTCGCGAATCACCGACAACTCGCCCTCGGTCTCCACCCGCTCGGCAATCAACGGTAGATCGATGCTGTGCGCCGCACGCTGGATCGCCTCGATGAACAGGCGCTTGTCGCTCTCCTGATCGATCGCGCGAATGTAACTGCCATCGATCTTCAGGTACGCCAGCCCCAGCCGCGCCAGGTTGCCGATCATGCTGAAGCGTCCACCAAAGCGCTGCAGACTCAGAGAGAAACCGAGTTCACGCAGACGCCGGGTCAACTGCTCCAGCACCGCTTGCTCCGGCAATTGCTCCTCGCCGATCTCCAGCGTCAGGCGCTCGCCGAGGTCGGAGTGCGCGCGCAGAATCTCGAACACTTTGTTCAGCGCCTGTGAATCGGCCAGGGTTGCCGAAGACAGGTTCAGCGCCAGCGAATCTTCATGCCCTTTCATCTGCTCCAGCACGCGCTCGAGCATCAGACGGTCCAGTCGCGCGGTCCAGCCAAAACGCTCGAGCCACGGCAGGAAACGCCCGGCCGGGATGGTCTGGCCCTGTTCATCGAGCAAGCGCGAGAGCACTTTGTAATGCAGCACCAATTGCGTGTCCTGGGCGGCCACCACCGGTTGGAAGTACAGCTCGAAACGCTGCTGATTGAGCGCCCGATCGAGCAAGCGATGCCAGGCGTGGTGATCGTCACCGACGTCCGCCACCAGGCTCTGATCGATGCACGCCCAGTTCTGCTCGCCCTGCCCCTCGGCCTGCGCCAGCGCCTGATCGCCCAGGGTCAGTACCGCTTGCGGTGAATCACCGTGGGCAAACGGGGCGAGGCCAATAGAAGCCACGGCCGGCACATCGGTTGCGCCAGTGGCGTGCAGGCTGCTCAGCGCACTGTCGAGGTTCTGTGCCAGTTGCAGCGCTTCTTCGCGCACCAGTCCCGGCGCCAGCACGGCGAATTCACCACCGCGAATACGGGTGACGAGGTTCTGGGTTTCAGGGTATTTGGCGCACTCGCGGGACAGTTGCTCGCCGACAGCTTTCAACAATTCATCGGTGCGCTGACCGCCCAGACGCTGATTGAGCCCGGCCAGATCCTTGACCCGCAACAGCAGCAGGTAACCGGAACTGGCCTGCTCGGGGTTGCTCACGCGGTTGTGCAGTTGCATCTCGAAATAGCGTCGGTTGGCCAGCCCCGTGAGGTTGTCCTGATAAGACTCGGCGCGCAGTTTTTCGCTGCGCTCGGCCTGCTCCTGGAACAGCGCCTTGAGCTTCTCGACCATCTGGTTCATCGCCTGCACCACGCGCCGCAGTTCCGGGGTACGCGGCAACTCCGGCAGGCTGAGGAATTCGCGCCGAGCGATGGCGTGGGATTGCTTGACCATGTAATCCAGCGGACGCAATTGCCGGCGCAACAGCAGCGCGCCGAGCACCGCGCTGACCGCGCCGCACAGCAGCAGCCAGCCGAGGCTGCCCAACGCGCTCTGCCACAGTTTGGCCACGGCAAACATCGGGTGGCTGACCACCTCGACCCGCGCCGCCTGCTCCCAGCCACGGCTGACCAATGCGTCGCCACCGGCAGGCTCCAGGCCAATCAGTTTGACGAACCAGTCAGGCACATTGCTCACCGCCGGAATTCCGCTGCGCTCGACAATGGTCTTGTCAGTCTTGAGATCGACCACGCGAATGCTCGCGTAATAGCCGCTGTCGAAAATCGAGCTGACCAGCAGCTCGACCATCGCCGGGTCGTCGATATTCGGCGTCAGCGACAACGCCAGCGCCGTGGCGGCGTCCTGGGCATGGGAGCGCAGCTGGTTGACGTACTGGGTGCGCGAGCTCTCCAGACTGACCATGAAGCTGCCGGTGAAGGCGACCACTAGGAACAGACAGATAGCGATCAACAGCTGTTTGAACAAAGACATCTGAGCGCGTGCTCCTAGTTAGTCGTTTCGACCGGGAAACCTTCGGCCTGCATTTTCTTCAGCACATCCTGCCAGCGCGACAGGCGTTTGGTGTCACCGACCTTCTTGTTGCCCTTGGCTCCCGGCAGGTACAGACCTTCAGCATTGAAAGAGTAGACCGGCAGCAAATCGGTTCGCTGGGACGCAGGCTGAATCGGATCGATCAGGCTGTCGAGCACCAGCGGCATGGCATCGGGGGTGGCGTAGTAAGTCAGCACCATGTGTGCGCGATTCTGGCGCAGTGCCTTGACGTAGGTGATGCGCAGCTTGTCACTGGAGACCCCGAGATGGCGCAGGCTGAAATACTTGGCGATCGCGTAGTCTTCGCAATCGCCGGCGCCTTTCCACAACGCTTCGATGGGCGTCTCCCAATAATCGACCTGCCCCCACAGATCGATATCTTCTACATAACGCACCTGTTTGTTGAAAAACAGGTTCACCACTTTCAGCTTTTCCATCTCGCTGACCTGTTTCTGCGTGGCCAGCAGGTTTTGCCAGGCATCGATCCGCTGCTGCCCGGCACCCAACGGGCCGTAGAGCGCCGTAGCCTTGCGGCTGATCGCGGAAAAATCCCAATCGGCATGCAGGCCGCCCAGCATGACGCCGGCCAGCAACAGTGCGCAGCCTAGCCAGCGCAGAGTCCGGGGGATCGCGAAACGTACCGCCACAGCAGGTTTCCAGGGGGCAGGAAGGAAAGCGTTTGATGGTGAAGCTTAGCCCGGCAAAAAACAATGGCACCATGAGATCATCGCCATCGCGCTAAACTTCATTCAGGACAGCAATCCTTTACATGGTTTGACAACCTGTAGAGCAATCACTAGTGTCTTTGGATCCAAATTCCGTCGTCATTCAGGGTGAGTAGTTGTGACACAGAAGCCCAAACCGCTGCACAGCATCAAAGTCGATGGGCCGATTCCCGCACACCTTGCCCGCTCGATCATCGAAGAAACCCTGCGCTCGGCGATCCTTGACGGTCGCTTGCCGTGCGGCACCGCCCTGCGCCAGCAGGATCTGGCCGACCTGTTCGGGGTCAGCCGCATGCCGGTGCGCGAGGCTCTGCGCCAGCTCGAAGCGCAGGAACTGCTGAGCGTCACCACCCACAAGGGCGCCGTTGTAGCGCCGCTGATCCAGGGCGACGCCACCGAAACCTACGAGTTGCGGATCCTCCTCGAATCCGAAGCCATGCGCCAGTCGATCCCGTTGCTGACCAGCGCCGATCACGCGCTTGCCGCCGGCTATATCGAAGAACTCGAAACCCAGCACGACTACAGCGAAATCGGTCGGCTCAACCGTCTGTTCCACATGGCCCTGTACAGCAAGGCACCGAATAAGCGTCTGCTGCGGCTGGTCGAAGACGGCCTCAACGAGGAGGAGCGCTTCCTGCGTTTCAATCTCGAAGCCATGGGCCTGGGCAAACTCTCCCAGGAAGATCACCGCGCCATGCTCCAGGCCGTGATCGAGCGCGATGTCGAGCTGTCGGTGAAGTTGCTCACACATCACCTCAACCGTGGCGTCGACGTGATCACCCGGTTCCTCGCCAGTCCCGCCGGACAAAACCGCAAGGCCGTGCGCTGACACCCTTCACGCCGGTCTCAGGCCTTCGCGCCTGACCGGCGAATAACCCGCTTACAAATCCTCTCCCCGATCCTCCGCAAACCTGGTGGCGGATCCGCGTGTTCGCTCTAACCTCCCAGCGCTCGCAAGCCCGCCATTGCGGCTCGGCGCGGACGAATCGGTCATAGCCGTCCCGCCAATTTACCCGCACTCTTTAACGGCCACCCCATGAAGAACGGGCGACGCGCCGCACCGCCGGCGCAGTCCCCGCACCAGGAACCTACGGAAGGAGCCTTGCCACGGGAAAAAGGGAAGTTACGGCGCCGTTTCCGGCCCACTTTCATTCCTATACATCACATTCAATTTCCGCTTCTTAAAGTTGCTTTGAGTGAGGCATTCACTCTTGTCTTCAATTTTGGCCATTATTTGCCGAAAGGAGCAACTACGCCCAAGTAAAACTTAAACAAAAAGTTTTACCGGGCCGACTCATACTTGAAAAACACACAACTAAAAATAATTAAAAATAAACTTGTTAAGTTATTTGACGATGTATTAGCTTTTTATTGCGGAGCAGGGTTAACCCCGCAAACACGGCGCAGCTCTGCAGTCAGCCGATAGCTTTGGCAAATAGTCGCCAACGCATGGCCGAGAGCCTTTCATGCACTTTGCAAACTTTCATTAATCCGAATGAGGCCAGCGTTCGCCAATAGAAAACATTTCAAACTTATCAAGTCCGTGTTGATGCACTGAACGAGCAACTCCCTCTATTCCAATAACACCGAGGTTCGCCATGATGCCAACTAAAGAACAACTCGCCCTGAAAAAAACGCAATTGAGCGTTCACCCGATCTTTACCGAGATCGATTCGTTATCGGTACTGCGCCGGTTTATGGAATCCCACGTCTTCGCCGTGTGGGATTTCATGTCGTTGACCAAGCGCCTGCAACAGGAACTGACCTGCACCCGCCTGCCATGGTTACCGCCACGCGATCCGCATGCTGCGCGGCTAATCAACGAGATCGTGCTTGGCGAAGAGTCCGATGATCGTCCCGCCCACGGCCATTACAGCCATTTCGAACTGTACCTGGACGCGATGCGCGAAGTCGGTGCGAGCACCACGGCGGTCGAACGGTTTGTCGCGCTGCAACGGGAAGGCGTGAGTTACGACGTCGCCCTGCAAAGCGTTGAGGTCGATCCGGCAGCGGCGAAATTTGTGCGCGAGACGCTGCACACCGCGCTGCACGCACCGGGCCACAGCGTCGCCGCCGCGTTCCTGCATGGTCGCGAAAGCGTGATCCCGACGATGTTCCAGCGCATCCTCGATGACTGGGGGATCGGCATCGAACAGGCACCCACCTTTCGCTATTACCTGGAGCGCCACATCGAGGTCGACTCGGAAGATCACGGTCCGGCGGCGGAGCAATTGCTTGAGCGTCTGGTCGACGGCGATCCGCAGCGCGAAGCCGAGGTTTATGCCAGCGCCATCGCGGCGGTGGAAAGCCGCATCGCCCTGTGGGACGGCCTGCGTCTGAGCATGCGCGAGCCCTTGGCGGAGGTGGCCCGATGAACGCCGCCGACTACCAATCCTTCGCCGACGCCTGGGAAACCCGCGCCACTATCCGCACCCGGCCACGGCGTGTTCTGGAAGACGATGAGCGCCTGATCTATCCGCTGAGCCGCCAGCCCCTGGTGCTCAGCGAAACCTTCCTGCGCGAATGCCCGCAGCAGCGTGATTTCGCCCTGGTGCAGACGCTGTACAAATTCATCAACGACGTGGTGATTTTCGAAACCGAAATCGTCGACCAGACCGCCCGCGCCATCGCCAAGAATCGCTTCGCCGTGCCGTTCCCGTTCGCCTGTCGCTACGACGCCATGACCGTGGTGGTGGACGAGGATTACCACGCGCTGGTGGCGATGGACTTCATGCAGCAGACCGTAGCCATGACCGGCATCGAGCCGATCGAATTGCCCGCAGAAATCGAACTGAGCCGGGCGATTCCTGCCGCTGTGGCGTTGGCGCCCGAGCACCTGCGCAGCGCGGTGGAACTGATCTGCGTGGCCATCGCCGAGAACACCGTAACCGGCGACGTCGCCGCGTTCGCCCGGGACGACACGGTCAAGCCATCGATCAAAGGGCTGATGGCCGATCACTTGCTCGACGAGGGCCGGCATTCCAGCTTCTGGGCTCGCATGGTGCGCATCTATTGGCACACCGCCAATGACGCGGACCGGGAAACCATCGCGCAGATCCTGCCGGTGTTCATCGGCCATTACCTGACCAACGATATCCAGAAATCCTTCGATCTGCGCCTGATCGACGCCTTGCCGGTCAGCGAGGCAGTGCGCCGTTTGCTCAGGGACGAGATGGCCGGGCTGGCGTTCCCGATCAATCGCCACCATCCGCTGGTGGGCAACATCGTGCGCTTTTTCCACAACAGCTCGCTGCTCGACACGCCGTGCGTGCAGCACGCCCTGCGTGACTATCTGGTTTGATGAGGAGGCCGACATGAGACGTCTCGACATTTTATTGATTGGCGCCAGCCAGGCCATGACCGACCTGGCGCAGGAACTCGAACAACACGGTCACTCCTTACGGCGCAGCGGCGCGGCGCAATCGCCAGTAGATCTGATCATCGACGATGGCTTCATCGGCGCCGGCGATTTCTGCGCCATCCCGCACCTGCATCTGCGCCTGGGTATCGCTGCGCAGCGCCTTGGCGGTTTACCGACGCTCGACCTGCTGTGCTTCCTCGGCTCGTCACTGATCAGCCGTGTGCCGATTGGCGATGAGCCGTCCGGCAATGGTCAAGCACTGCGCCAGCGAGTGCTGACGCAGGTGGTCGACGAAGTCGCGCTGCTGGTCAGCCGTTTCTCCCGCGATGCCGAGTTTTTTCAGCAGGCATTGCCAGCTACCGCGCCGGACTTCGAACAGGTGGAAGATCTGTCGTTTCTCGACAGCCTGGCTTACGTCCATCGCCTCAACGCCACGACGCATCCGGCATTGTTGCAACAGGCGCAGACGCCGTTGATCGAACGCCTGCAACGCAGCCTGATCGAACACGCCGAGCGACCGGCGCTGCACCTGGCCGAGCAGTCGCTCAGCTACCGCCAGTTGCACGCCCACAGCCGTGCGATCCAGCAATGTCTGCAACCGTTGCTCGAGCAGCATCCGCAGCCGTGGATCGTGGGTATCTGCCAGCCGAAAAGCCCGGCGCTGTTCGCCTCGATTCTGGCCGTGCTCGGCAGTGGCGCCGTGTATCTGCCGCTGGAGCCGAGCCATCCGTTGCAGCGCCAGCAATACATCCTGCAAAACGCCGGCGCGGTGTTGTTGCTGCACGACGGCGAGCATCCGCTCAGTGAGTCGATGCCCGGGCTGGATGTCAGTCGTATCGACAGTGCCGACGCCGATTTCGATCTGCCGCTGATGCGTCAGCGACTGACGCTTGAAGCGCCGTGCATGGCGCTCTACACCTCCGGCACCACAGGGCATCCGAAGGGCGTGCTCCTGAGCCAGGCGAACCTCGCGCACTTCACCGCGTGGTACGCCGATTACGTGCAGTTGCGCGCCGAAAGCCGGGTGTTGCAGTTCTCTTCACTGAGCTTCGACTCGTCGCTGATCGATATCTTTCCGACGCTGCTGCAGGGCGCCGAACTGGTGGTGCCCGACGACACCCAGCGCCGCGATCCACTGCAACTGGTGGCGTTGATCCGCCGCCGACAACTGACCCACGCGTTCCTGCCGCCAGCGCTGCTGAGCATCTTGCCGTTGGAGCAACTGCAAGGCGTGGAGGTGATGACCGGTGGCGACGTCTGCGAGCCTTTCGTCATCGAGCAACTGACCCGTCAGGGCAAGCTGCACAACCTCTACGGCCCCACCGAAGCGACGGTGCTGATTACCGCTCGCCAGCTCAAACCGGGTGACAGCAACCGCACCCTCGGCGCACCGATTGCCAACAGTCAGGTGCTGATTCTCGATGACGACTTGCAACCGGTGCCGGAGAACACCGTCGGCGAATTGTTCATCGTCGGCCCCGGCGTCTGCCTTGGTTATCTGAACAATCCGCAGCAGACCGCCGAGCGCTATCTCACCTTGCAACTGCCACACGGCCAAGCGTTGCGCGCGTACCGCAGCGGCGACATGGCCAAGTGGGGCGAACACGGCATCGAGCTGTGCGGACGGCGCGACAATCAGGTGAAGATCCGTGGTTTCCGGGTCGAGCCGGAAGAGATCGAACGCTGCCTGCGCGAGAGCCAGTTGTACCGCCAGGTGGCGGTGGTGATCGACCATCAGCGGCGGATTCTGGCGTTCCTTGCGCAGCCGCAGTCGGACGCTGCCCGCGATCTGTTGAAGGCGCATGCCCAGCAGTTTCTGCCGGACTACATGCAACCGGTGGCGTGGACTGAACTGGCGCAGATGCCGTTCGCCAGCAACGGCAAGGTCGACCGCAAAGCGTTGCTGGAGCTGCCGGTGAGCGTGCAGGACAGCAGTCCGAAATGCCTGCCGGCAAACGCTGACGAAGCGTTGCTGCTGGAGATCTGGGCGGAACTGCTGGAGCTGCCGAGCAGCGATATTTCCACCGACGAAAGTTTCTTCAACCTCGGTGGGCATTCGATCCTGCTGTCACGGATGTTGCTGCGTTTGCGTGAGGAATTCGGGCGCAGCATCTCGATCAACCGCTTCATCGAACTGCCAACCATCATCAAGCTCGCCACGCTGGTGCGCGGTACCGATGACAGCGCGGTGCTCAGCGCCCAGGCCATGGCCGACGCCGAACGCCCGCTGAACATCGAGCCGCTGCCGATCAGTCGCCTGGGTGATGTGCACAAGGTGATCGTCACCGGCGCCAACAGCTTTGTCGGCGTGCACATTGTCGAAGCGCTGCTTGGATGGGGCGCCAGCGAGGTGGCGTGTCTGGTGCGTGACGGCGGCGGGCAAACCGCGGCGCAGCGGTTTGCTCAGGCGCTGCGTGAGAACCGTCTCGAGCATCTCGATTTGAGCCGGGTGCGGATCTACTCCGCGAACCTCACCCGACCGCAACTCGGCCTGGCCGATGACGATTATCAGCGCCTGGATCGCGAGTTCGGCGCGCTGGTGCACAACGCCGCCAACGTCAATCACGTGCTCGATTACGAGTCGCTTGCCGCAGATAACGTCGAGCCGATTTTCGAGCTGCTGCGCCTGTGTGAAGGGCGCAGCAAAAAGGTCTTCAACTTTGTCTCGACGCTGTCCGCTTCCAGCACCGTCGACGGCGAAGGCCGAGTGCTCGAATTGCCCGCCGCACCGACCCCGCCAATCTACATCCGCAACGGCTACAACCTGTCGAAATGGGTCGGCGAGCGCGTCCTAGAACGGGCTCGCGAGCGTGGGGTGTGGGTCAACCTGTATCGCCCCGGCAACATCAGTTTCAACAGCCTGAGCGGCGTCTGCCAGCCGCACAAAAACCGTTTGATGCTGATGCTCAAGGGCTCAATCCAGCTCGGTCAGGTACCGGCCTTCGCGCTGAATTTCGACCTGATGCCAGTGGACTTTCTCGCCCGCTTCATCGCCTTCCACGCCAGCCGTTATTCGACCGAGCGTGCGGTGTTCAACCTGCACAACCCCGAACCGCTGAGTTGGGATGCCTACGTCGCTTCGTTCCGCGAAACCGGCAGCGAGTTTTCGCTGGTCAGCGTCGCCGACTGGCAGCAGCAACTGGGCCGGGTCGATGCCGACAACGCGCTGTTCGGCGTGCTCGGTTTCTACCTCAACGGCTTCGAGGAAGACATCGGCGACATCTCCCTGATCGGCCACGCCAACGCTGAAGCCGGCGTGCAACAGATGGGCGCGCACTACCCGGAAAAATCCCCGGCGCTGCTGCGTCGCGGCTGCGACTACCTGAAACAGATCAACTTCATCTAACTCATCAAAAAGGAGCAACACCATGAGCAATCTGCAACCCGACACCCTGATCAAAAACCCGCACGGCTGCCACGTTGTGTCGTCGGTGGAAGTGCCGGCGGACGCGGCGCAGGTCTGGGCGGTGGTCGGCAATTTCGCTGGCTTCGACCGCTTCATCCCGGCGCTGTCGCACATCGAAATGACCGGCGACGGCGTGTCGTCGCTGCGCAAGAAGTTCTTCAAGGACGGCAACGTGGTGGTCGAGCAACTCAACTCACGCGATGAGCAGGCACGGGCCATGACCTGGACCACGATCTACAACACCTTGGGTGTGGCCAATCTGTGGGCGGCGATGAACGTGGAATCATTGGGAGCGGGGAAGTCGCGGGCGACCTGGACGATCATTGCCGAGCCGGCTTCAGGTGGGGAGGAAGCGCTGCCGGGGTTCAAGGATTTCGTGCAGGGGTTTGCCGATGATGCGATGGGGAATGTGCTGAAGCTGTTTGTGTAAGGCTTCAGTTCTGCGGTGATTGAGCTACCGCAATCGCGAGCAGGCTCACTCCTACAGTTGGAATGCGTTCCCCTGTAGGAGTGAGCCTGCTCGCGATCAACGATAACGCGGTCTCGAATCTGACAATCAGATCTTGAAGCTGTCCACCAACTGCTTCAGGCGATTGGCCTGCTGCGACAACGCATCACAATCCTTCAATGTTTCATTGAGGTTGGCCACGCTCTGCTGGTTCAGCAGGTTGATCTGGTTGACGTCGACGTTGAGGGTTTCCACCACCGCCGTCTGCTCTTCGGTCGCCGCGGCCACCGACTGGTTCATGCCGTCGATTTCGCCGATGCGCTGGGTCACGCTGACCAGGCGCAGACCGGCCTGATTGGCCACTTCCACGCTCTCTTCGCTGGACGCCTGACTGGCGTTCATGGTGGTCACCGCTTCACGCGAACCGACCTGCAAGGAGGTGATCATCTTGTGGATCTCTTCCGCCGATTCCTGGGTGCGGTGGGCGAGGTTGCGCACCTCGTCCGCCACCACCGCAAAACCACGTCCGGCTTCACCGGCACGGGCCGCTTCGATGGCCGCGTTGAGCGCCAGCAGGTTGGTCTGCTGCGAGATGCCTTTGATCACATCGAGGATGTGGCCGATGTTGTCGGTGCTGGCATTCAGGGTTTCGATCTGGGTGCATGACAGGCTGATCTTCTGCGACAACTCGGTCATCGCCTGAATGGTCTGCTCGACCACCTGACGACCGTCATCGGCCTGCTCGCTCGCGCCGCTGGCGTGCTGCGAAGCATCGGCGGCATTTCGGGCGATTTCCTGAGTGGCTGCGCCCAACTGGTTGATCGCGGCAGCCACGCTGTTGGTGCGGGCACTTTGTTCGTCGGAACCGATGATCGAGGCGTTGGACGACGCCATCACCCGTTGCGACAGGTCATGTACATGACGGGTGGCCGACGACACTTCGGAAATCGACGCGTGAATGCGCTCGACGAACTGGTTGAACGAGCTGCCCAGTTCGGCGAACTCATCCTTGCCTTCCACGACCAGACGCCGGGTCAGGTCGCCTTCACCCTGGGCGATGTCCTGCATCGCGCGGCCCATGGTGGTCAGCGGACGCATCAGGACGTTGATCAGCAGACTCAACAGCAACGCAATCGCCGCGACCGCGACGAACATCGCGATCAGCGCCGAAGTACGGAACTGGCTGAGGGCGGCGTAGGCCTTGTCACGATCGATCGACAGCCCGATGTACCAGTCGGCATTCGGCAAACCACTGACCGGGGTGAACGACAGGATACGTTCCTGGCCGTTGAGCACCACGTTCTGGTTGCCTTTCTCGATGCGCACGCCGGAATTCGGGTAGATGTCCTTGAGGTTCTTCATCACCTGATCTTTATCCGGGCTGACGATCACTTGGCCGTCACCGCTGACCAGGAACGCGTGGCCAAGGCCACCGAAGTCCACCGAGTTGATGATCTTCACCAGGGTTTCAAGGCTCAGGTCACCGCCGACCACACCCAGCAGTTCGCCATTCTTTTTCACCGGCATGGCGATGGTCACGACCAGACCACCGACCGCCGCCATGTATGGCGGCGTCAGCATGGTTTTGTCGGCGACCACGGCCTGCTTGTACCAAGGGCGCTGACGCGGGTCGTAGCCGTCGGGCATCTTCGCGTCAGGGCGCTGGGTGAACACACCGTTGGCCTGACCGACGTAGGTGAACTGGAAGTTCGAGGTGAAGGCCGGTTGATCGACCAGCCCCGGGAAGTCGGCGTCCTTGCCCTGATGGGCAACGTTCTGCGCGAGGTTTTCCAGCACCAGAATTCGCCCGCTCATCCAGTTCTGCACGCTGCTGGCGGTCAGATCGCCGGCCTGCTGCACGGACGACTGGAGATTCTGGGCAATGGTGTTGCGCTGCAGATAGTCGTTGTAGAGGGTGAACAAAGCGAAAGCCAGGACCACGACGCCCGAGGCGGCCAACAGGATTTTATGGCTGAACTTGAGATTCATTTCATGGGACTTCTTATGCAAAAGTGGGGATGCGTTCCGGGATGCAACATTCCATGTACAGCGCAGGCGGCGTTCTGACGGCCGCTCTACTTTGGTGCACGCATGTCTCACCAGTCTGTCGGCACCATTCGCGGAAATCTTAGGGCTGCGTGGGAAATGCCCGGCATTTCTGTCAGATTCCCGCCGAACGGCGTGCCAGAGCGTCCGCCACGAAGTTTTTTTGCTGGATCTCCGAGCAGAGGTTGCAAAATTCGCAGCCCCTGATAAAAATGCGACTAATTATCATTTGTGACGTTCGGGCTGTCGCGTTCATGTCCTCACCTGAGTTTGCAGTGCAGGCGCTTTACAGGAGTCATCACGGCTGGCTCAACGCTTGGCTGCGGGCGCGGCTGGGCAATGCCGCGGATGCCGCAGATCTGGCCCAGGACACCTTCGTCCGCCTGTTGCAACGCAGCGAACGCCTGGAACTCAAGGCGCCTCGCGCATTTTTACGCACCATCGCCCGTGGCCTGGTGATCGATCATTGGCGTCGTGAAGAAATCGAACGCGCCTATCTCGAAACCATCGCCCATTTGCCCGAAGCCGAAACCCCAAGCGCCGAAACCCGCGCGCTGGTAATCGAGTTGCTCGAGAGCATCGCGCGCATGCTTGAAGGCTTGCGACCGAAAGTGCGTCAGGCGTTTCTGCTGGCGCAGTGCGAAGGTTTGACCCACAAGCAGATCGCCGAGCAGATGGGCTTGTCACTGCGTTCAGTCGAACGTTACGTCGCCGATGCGCTGTATCACTGCTACGTGTTGCGGTACGCAAGTTGATGCCTGTGGATAACAACTCAGTCGCGCGCCGCGCCGAGCCGCAGCAACAGGTGGTCAAGCAAGCCATCCACTGGTTGCTGCGGCTGCGTAACAACCATGGCAATGCGCGCCTGAGTCATCAGTGCGACGCGTGGCGCGCCGAACATCATGAACATGAACTGGCCTGGCAGCGCGTGCAGTCGCTGCAGGCGGAATTGAGCCATAACCTGCGCGCAGTGCCCGGCGCGCACGTGGCGCTGAACACACTGGAAAACAGTGCGCAAGGACTCGGACGGCGACAGGCCTTGAAGCTGCTGTCTGGCGCGGTGCTGATGGGCTCCGCGGCATGGCTGGCCAAGGACACCTCCGTCTGGCAGCAGTGGCGCGCTGATTACGCTACGGCGACCGGCGAGCGTCGCGGGTTCCAGTTGCCCGATGGCACGCGGATCGAGCTGAACACTGCCAGCTCAGTGGATCTGGACTACACCGCGCAGCAGAGGCTGATCAAACTCACTCGCGGCGAAATCATCGTCACATGCGGCGGTAACGATGAAGGCGCGACGTTCAACCGGCCACTTCGCGTGCAAAGTCGTCATGGCATTTATGAGCCGATAAAAGCCCGCTTCATCCTGCGTCAGGACAGCGATTGCACGCGGCTCACCGTCAGCTCCGGGAGCGTCGCCATCCGCAGCGGCGCAACCTCCGTCGAGGCACTCGCGGGGCAGACCTATCTGATCGATCATCATCAGGCGCGCCCGGCAGCGCCACTGGATATGGACGTGGGCGCGTGGGCCGATGGTTTGATTGTGACCCGCAATATGCGCCTGGGCGATTTCCTCAATGAAGTCGGGCGTTATCGTCAGGGCTTTGTGACGTGCGCGCCGCAGGTGGCGGACTTGCGCCTGTCCGGAGTGTTCCGCCTGGAGGACACCGACAAGCTGCTGGCCATCCTGCCGCAGACCCTGCCGGTGCAATTGCGTTATCGCACCCGATGGTGGGTCACACTCGAGGCGGTGGCCTGAAATTATTTGGCGGGTTTTCGCGACAAGTCCGGCTTGGTCAGTAAGCACTTCAACTCAGCCTTTGCGACTTGCCACGGAAACCGACAATGACTGTCCGCCTCACCTGTAAGAAACCGCTGAATTTCACTGCCGAATCGGGCCTGCTGCGCCACGCCGTTCGCGCCGCCCTGCTGTCCACCGTTCTGGGTGCCGGTGCGCTGCCCGGCCTGAGCGTCGCCGCCCCTGCCAGTGAAGCGAGCAGTCATCGCTACAGCATCGGCGCCGGCCCGCTGGGCGAAGCGCTGAACCAGTTTGCCCGTCAGGCCGGCATTACCCTGGCGATGACTCCGCAGCAAACACAGGGACAACAGTCTCCGGGCGTACAGGGCGAATATTCAACCGATCAGGCGTTGAGCCATTTGCTGGGCGGCTCGGGTCTGGAAGCGGTCAGCCAGGACGGCAGCAGCTACGTCCTGCGTCCTGTCAGTGAAACCGATGCGCTGGCACTGCCAACCACCGATATCAAAGGTTTCGCCCTCGGCAACGCACTCGGCAGTATGGAAGGCTACAACGCCACCCACAGCCAGATCGCCACCAAGACCAGTACCGCGTTGCTGGAAACTTCGCAAAGCGTGTCCGTGGTCACCCGCGAGCAAATGGACGATCAAGGCTCGCAGACCGTCTCCCAGGCGATGCGTTATACCCCCGGCGTGCTGACCAACCCTTACGGGGCGACCCATCGCTACGACTATGTGGCGATGCGCGGCTTCAACGATGGTTCGGTGGACAATATTTACCTCGATGGTCTCAAGTCGATGGGCGACAGCGGCACCTACAGCACCATGCAGGTCGATCCGTATTTCCTCGAGCGCGTGGATATTCTCAAAGGCCCATCGTCGGTCTTGTATGGCCGCAGTTCGCCCGGTGGCCTGGTGGCGCTGACCAGCAAAAAGCCGTTGTACGAGGCCTATCATCAGGTTCAGGCCACGGTCGGTACCCAAGGTCAGCGCGGGGTCGGGTTTGACTTCAGCGGCCCAGTCGATGACGACAAGCGCATTGCCTATCGTCTGACCGGTTTGACGGATCAGTCCGACACACAATTCGACCACAACAAGGAAAAACGCTTCGCCCTCGCTCCGACGCTGAGCATCGATTTCACTGAAGACACCTCGCTGACGCTGCAGGCGTATCTGCAGCACGATCCGGATGGCGGCTACCACGGCGGCGTGCCGGCGGACGGGACGATTCATCAGCGCAACGGCAATCGCATCTCGCCGCACTTCTTCGAGGGTGAGCCGGGGATTGATGGCTACTCGCGGGATCAGCAATCGTTCGGCTATCAGTTCGAACATCGCTTCAACGATGTCTTCACAGCGCGACAGAATTTCCGTTACCTCGACTCCAAAGTGAACATGGATCAGGTCTACGCCTACGGCTGGACGACACCAACCAGCAACGAACTGAACCGCTATTACACCGGCGGCGATGAACGTCTGCATGCGTTCATCGTCGACAACATGCTGCAGGCCGAATTCTTCACCGGAGCTACCAAGCACACCGTGTTGATGGGTGCGGACTATCAGCGGCGCAAAACGGTGGTCGACTGGACCAGCGGCGGTCTGGCGCCGATCAATGCGTTCAACCCGGTCTATGGCAACTCGGAGATCGATATGTACGGCGACACCAGTTACCTGCGGCGCCTGGAGCAGACCGGGGTCTACCTGCAAGACCTGATCGAGATGGACCAGTGGCGTTTCTCGCTGGGTCTGCGTCAGGACTGGGTCGAGACGTCGGATGAGAACCGTATCGCCGAAGCGGGCCGTCCGGTGGGCACGGAAATCAACGACCGCCGCACCAAACTGACCGGCCGCGCTGGTGCGTTGTATCTGTTCGATAACGGCCTGGCGCCGTACATCAGCTACTCCGAGTCGTTTAACCCGAACTCGTATGCCGACAGCGCCGGTAATCCTCTGCCTCCGACCGATGGCACACAGTGGGAAGTCGGCCTGAAGTATCAACCGCCGGGCACCGACAACCTGTTCACAGCCTCGCTGTTCCGCATTGATCAAGAAAATCTGGCGACCAAACTGCCGCAGGAAAACTTCTACCGCGCGGTAGGCGCTGTCCGTTCGCAAGGGCTGGAACTGGAAGCGCACATGCAGTTGACCGACAACCTGAAAGTACTCGGCAGCTATACCTTCACCGATATCGAGTACTCGAAGTCGATGGTCAGCACCTTGAGCACGCCGACCGATGTGATCGAGAACAAAGGCAACTCGCCGACTCAGGCACCGCGGCACATGGCGTCGTTGTGGGCGGACTACAAATTCGACAGTGCGGCACTCGACGGCCTGCGCCTGGGCGGTGGTGTGCGTTATGTCGGTTACAGCTGGGCGGATGCGGAAAACACGCTGAAGGTGCCTTCCTACACCTTGTTCGACGCATCCATCGGTTATGACCTGGGCAAGGTCGGCTTGAAGGGCGTCGACGTGCGCCTGAACGCGAACAACCTGACCAATGAATCCTACGTAGCCTCCTGCGCGAGTCTGAACTTCTGCTACATGGGCGAAGAGCGCAACGTCGCCGCCACGGTCAGCTACCAGTTCTAAACCTTTGCCTTGTGCATAAAAAAGCCAGCCCCTGTTTTCAGGGGCTGGCTTTGTCGCTTCTGTGGGGAAATTCTCATGCGCGCATTGTTGGTGTTGTTGCATCGCTATATCGGGCTGGCAACAGCGGTGTTTTTGCTGCTGGCCGGGATCACCGGAAGCATTCTTGCGTTCAATCATGAGTTGGATGAGTGGCTGAATCCGCACTTCTACGCAGCCTCATTTGAGGGGCAACGATTGCCTCCCGGGGGCTTGGTCGACGTGGTGCAAACCACGCATCCGAAGTTGCAGGTCTGGTACATGGAGTATCCGCAGGAGACGGGGCATACCGCCATGTTGGCGGCGGTACCGCGTAATGATCCGGTGACCGGCAAACCGTTCGATGAGCGCAATCAGGTGTTCTATCTCGACCCGGTGAGTGCCGAGCAGAAGGGCCAACGTTACTGGGGTGAGTGCTGCTTTTCCCGGGAGAACTTCATTCCGTTCATTCTTGAGTTTCATTACAACTTGACGCTGCCCGGAAACTGGGGCTTGTGGTTGATGGGGCTGGTTGCCAGCGCCTGGGTGATCGATTGTTTCATCGCGCTGTGGCTGACGTTTCCTCGTGGCAAGCCGTTTTGGAAAAAGTGGTCGGCGGCCTGGAAGATCAAGGGCGGCCACGTCTATCGACTCAACTTCGATCTGCATCGGGCCGGTGGATTGTGGCTGTGGTTGTTGTTGCTACCGATTGCGGTCAGCAGTGTCGCGATGAACTTGCCCAGTCAGGTCTTCAAACCGGCGGTGTCGCTGCTTTCACCGATCGAGCCGAGCGTTTATGAGGCTCGAGGGCGAATGCCTCCCTCGGAGTTGGGGGTGACACAGTTGAGTTATCAACAGGCGTACGAAAGGGCATTGGTCGAGGGGAAGAGGTTAGGGCTGACAGCGGCGATCGGGGAGTTGTATTACAGCTTTGAGTACAACTTCTACGGCGCAGGATTCGGGCAACATGACACTCAAGCGCATGGAAAATCCTGGTTGTTTTTCCACGGTACTGACGGGCGATTATTAGGTCAGGAAATTGCCGGACAAGGGACATTGGGGGAACGGTTTTACCGCTTGCAACTACCGATACATGGCGGACGGATCATCGGCTTCACCGGGCAAGTGATCATCGCGGTATTGGGTGTTGTGATTGCGGGGCTGTCAGGGACTGGCGTCTACATCTGGTGGCGCAAGTGGCAGGCCCGGCGCATCAGCCAGGCTCGTAAAACGGCCTGATGTTTGGGGGTCCTGAAACGACAAAACCCCTGTCTGCGTTAGCAGACAGGGGTTCTGGAATTTAATCTTGACGATGACCTACTCTCACATGGGGAAACCCCACACTACCATCGGCGATGCATCGTTTCACTTCTGAGTTCGGGATGGGATCAGGTGGTTCCAACGCTCTATGGTCGTCAAGAAATTCTGTATCTGGCCCGTCAACACGGTAACGTGCCAGCAAAATCGGTGACTTCTACTAAAAAACAAAACCCCAACTGCTTTCGCAATTGGGGTTTCGGAATTTAATCTTGACGATGACCTACTCTCACAT
>NZ_JAJSLU010000009.1:0-83765 GCF_023063025.1 Pseudomonas sp. YL2
CAGCTTGCCATCCACCCCTCTCACCCCAGAGTTTATTCCCTTACTCAGACACAAGCGGGCTTGCTCGCGAATGCGTCAAGTCAGCCAACATCACCGTCGAATGACACACCGCTTTCGTGAGCAAGCCCACTCCCACATTGGCTTTGCGGTGTTTTAAAGGTCGACTTTGTGTCGCGCGGCGTACAGGCAGAGCATTTCCATCGCCAGGGTGGCCGCTGCCAGCGACGTCACGTCCGCATGATCATAGGCCGGCGCCACTTCCACCACGTCCATGCCCACCAGATTGATCCCGCGCAAACCACCGAGGATTTCCAGCGCCTGCAACGTGCTCAGCCCGCCACACACCGGAGTGCCAGTGCCCGGGGCAAAGGCCGGATCCAGGCAATCGATATCAAACGTCAGGTACACCGGGTGATCGCCGACCCGCGCGCGAATCGCCTCGACAATCGCCTCGCAGCCACGCCGATGCACCTGGCGGGCGTCGAGCACGGCAAAGCCCTGATGATCGTCATTGGTGGTGCGCAAACCGATCTGCACCGAGCGCGCCGGATCTACCAGCCCTTCCCTGGCCGCGTGCCAGAACATGGTGCCGTGATCGACACGTTTGCCGCCCTCGTCCGGCCAAGTGTCGCTGTGCGCATCGAAGTGGATGAGCGACAGCGCGCCGTGTTTACGCGCATGGGCCTTGAGCAACGGATAAGTGATGAAGTGGTCGCCGCCAAACGTCAGCATCGCGCTGCCGGCATCAAGAATGAGCTCGGCGTGGGCCTCGATGCTTTCCGGAATGGTGTGCGGCGAGCCGTAATCGAAGTCGCAGTCGCCGTAGTCGATCACCGCCAGATGATCGAACGGATCGAACGCCCACGGCCAGTGGCGTTCCCAGGCGATCCCGGTGGAGGCGGCGCGAATCCCCCGTGGCCCGAAGCGTGCGCCCGGGCGGTTGCTGGTGGCGGTGTCGAACGGAACCCCGCTGACCGCCACGTCGACGCCGCGCAAATCACGGCTGTAGCGACGACGCATGAAACTGGTGATCCCGGCGTAGGTGCTTTCGGCGGCAGTGCCGTACAGGCTGTCGCGGGTCATGGCTTGGTCATTGAGCATCGGCACGTCCATCGGTGTGCTCCTTTTATTATTGATGGCTACGGAAAGTGGTCCACAGACGCGTGCGCTGGCGCATGTCCTTGAGACTCATGCTGCGGTCGGCGTACAGGCGTTCGCGCATTTCGGCGGGCGGATAGATGTCCGGATCGTTGCGCACCGCCTCATCCACCAGCGGCGTCGCGGCCTGGTTGGCGGTGGCGAAAAACAGCGTATTGGTCAGCTCGGCCACCGACTCGGGACGCAGCATGAATTCGATGAACGCCCGCGCCGCTTGCGGGTTCGGCGCGTCCTTGGGGATGGCCAGATTGTCCTGCCAGATCAACGTGCCCTCGCGCGGAATCCGGTAGGCGACTTCGTAGGTTTTGTTGGCCTTGTGCGCCTGATCGGCGGCCATGCTCACGTCGCCGTTGTAGGTCAGCGCCAGACAGACACTGCCATTGGCCAGATCGTTGATCTGCCGGCCGGTGGCGACATACAGCACCGACGGCTGGAGTTTCTGCAGCAAGGCTTCGGCAGCGGCCAGATCATGCTGGTCGGTGCTGTAGGGATCCTTGCCGAGGTAATGCAGCGCCAGACCAATGACTTCCTGCGGCGAATCGAGCACGGCAATCCCGCAGTCCTTGAGCTTGCTGGCGTACTCGGGTTTGAACAGGAGATCGAGGCTGTTCAGCGGCACGTCCGGCAAGCGCTTTTTCACCGCTTCGACGTTTAGCCCCAAACCGAGTGTGCCCCAGGTATAGGGCACGGCGTAGCGATTGCCGGGATCGACGGCGGCGAGTTTTTCCAGCAGATCGGGATCAAGGTTGGCGTAGCCCTTGAGGCCTTGATGCGGGATTTCCTTCAACGCGCCCGCTGCCAATCCTCGGGCCAGCACGCTGGACGACGGCACCACCACGTCATAACCGCTGCCACCGGTCAGCAATTTGGTTTCCAGCACTTCGGAGGTATCGAAGGTGTCGTAGCGCACATGAATACCGGTCTCCTGCTCGAAACGCTGCAGGGTTTGCGCCGGCACGTAATCGGCCCAGCTGTAGAGATTGAGGGTTTTGTCCTCGGCCTGGGCATTGAGGGCCACGGACAGCAACAGCGCGGGAAAACACAGCTTGAACACGGGAGCCATGACGAACACCTGACCGGAGGAAGTGGTGGCAGGATGCGCCGTCGGATACATTGCAGAAATATCAAGTTTGTTAACCTGACTTTATCCCGGAGTAATGCAATGCTCGGTCAGCTTCACGACGTCGATTTGCAGTTGCTGCGCCTGTTTGTGCGGGTCGTGGAATGTGGCGGCTTCAGCGCGGCGCAAGGTGAACTGGGCCTCAGCCAGTCGAGTATCAGCCAGCAAATGGCCAAACTGGAAACCCGTCTCGGCTATCGCCTGTGCAGCCGTGGCAAGGGCGGTTTCAGTGTGACGCCCAAGGGTGAGCAACTGCTGATCGCTATTCGCGCACTGTTCCAGTCCATCGAGACGTTCCGGCATCAATCCAACGGCGTTGCCGGACGGCTGATCGGTGAGGTGCGGCTGGGCTTGTCCGAGGCGGTTGATCAGTCGGTGCTGCTGCGTGTGGCGGATGCGATCCGGCGCTTTCGCGAGCGCGATGAGTCGGTGCGCATCGAGTTGATCAGCGCGATGCCTGGGGAGATGGAGCGCTTGCTGCTGCAACAGCGACTGGATCTGGCCATCGGTTATTTCTCTCAAGTGCAGAGCGCGTTCGATTACCGCGAACTGTTCCGGGAAACCCAGCATTTGTATTGCGCGCAGGGGCATCCGCTGTTCAGCGTCGATGCGCCGGATGACGCGGCGTTGCAGGCCTGCGACCGGGTGGATCATCCGTATCGATTCATGCGCACGGGCGAGCCGTTCCCGGACAAGCGCTTTTCTGCGCGTTCGGAGCAGGTCGAAGGCACCCTCGCCTTCATTCTTTCCGGCAAGCATGTCGATTATCTCCCCGATCACTACGCGCGCGTCTGGGAGGACAAGGGCTTGCTGCGCGCGCTGCGGCCTGGGGAATTGAGTTTCGAAGTGGCGTTTCATCTGGCCCGGCACCGCGCGCAGGTGCCGGGGGATGCGCAGAAGGCGTTTGAAGAGGATTTGCTCAGCGCGTTTACATGACTTCTAAGCTTTTGTGGCGAGGGAGCTTGCTCCCGCTGGGGTGCGAAGCAGCCCTCCGCATTATCCAGTCAATAGTGTTTTACGACTGCTACGCAGCCGAACGGGAGCAAGCTCCCTCGCCACAACAATGTGTGGCAGGGTGCGCGGATTACCGCCAACACCAATAAAACCTGACCTTTCAGGCAATTTTTGCTCGTTGCCCTCGCCGCCCTCTTCCGGCATCCTGCGCCTCCATTTTCTGACCCGGCCCCGCCTCACGGCGCGCAAAACACCATGACCGCCTCTGAAAAAGTCCCGCGCAACAACGATCTGCTCTACGGCCTCAACGACCGTCCGCACCTCACCGCCACCGTCTTCGCCGCGCTGCAACACGTGCTGGCGAGCTTCGTCGGCATCATCACCCCGACCCTGATCATGGGCGGCGCCCTCGGTCTGCAAAGTGAAATTCCGTACCTGATCAGCATGGCGCTGTTCGTTTCGGGCCTCGGCACGTTCGTTCAAGCCAAGCGTTTCGGCCCGGTCGGTTCCGGTCTGCTGTGCCTGCAAGGCACCAGTTTTTCCTTTATCAGCGTGATTCTCAGCGCCGGGTTCATGGTCAAGGCCCGGGGCGGCGGCACCGATGAAATCCTTTCGACGATTTTCGGCGTGTGCTTTTTCGCCGCGTTCATCGAAGTGGTGCTGAGCCAGTTCATCGGCAAACTGCGGATGCTGATCACTCCGGTGGTCACCGGCACCATCATCACCCTGATGGGCCTGTCGCTGATCAAAGTGGCGATGACCGACATTGCCGGCGGCTTCGGCGCGCCCGATCTGGGCGCCGCCAGCCATGTGTTTCTGGCCGCGTTGGTGATCGGCACTATCGTTGTGCTGAACCGCGTCGACGTGCCGTTTCTGCGCCTGGGCGCGATCGTCATCGGCCTGACCCTCGGCTACGTGGTCGCCTGGCTGATGGGCACGGTGGATTTCGCCTCGATGCCCGAAGTGCCGCTGGTCAGCGTGCCGGTGCCGTTCAAGTACGGCTTCAATTTCGACTGGGTGGCGTTCGTGCCGGTGGCGGTGATCTTCCTGGTTTCGCCGCTGGAAGCGGCCGGTGACCTGACCGCCAACTCGATGATCTCGCGGCAACCGGTCAAGGGTCCGCTGTACATCCGCCGAATCAAATCCGGTCTGCTCGCCGATGGCCTCAACTCGGCGATGGCAGCGGTGTTCAACAGCATGCCGATGGTCACGTTCGCGCAGAATAACGGCGTGATCCAGTTGACTGGCGTGGCCAGCCGCTACGTGGCGTTCTTCATCGCCGGCCTGCTGGTGCTGCTGGGGCTGTTCCCGATGATCGGCGCGGTGCTGCAACTGATGCCTAAACCGGTACTCGGCGGCGCGGAACTGGTGATGTTCGGCACCGTGGCAGTGGCCGGGATCAAAATTCTCGCCGAGGCCGGCCTGCATCGGCGCAACATGCTGATCGTGGCGATCTCGGTGGGCATGGGCCTGGGCATTGCCGCCGTGCCGGAAGTGCTGCGCGAGTTGCCGCAAGCGCTGCGTAACATCTTCGAATCGCCGATCACCGTCGGTGCGTTGTGCGCTATCGTGCTGAATATCTTCCTGCCGGAAGAATTCATTGAGCTGGAAGAAGACGATTTCGATCCGGAAGCGTCGATTCTGCAGGTCATGGAAAACCCCGATCTGCCGGCCAAAGCTGAACCTGCAACGGCAGCGGCGGTCGCACAGTTGAACCGCTGACGCTGCGCCATGAAAAAAGGGCTGAGCCGGCAACGGTTCAGCCCTTTTTCGTTGAGAGACTGTTTATGCGCCGCGTCCACGCCGTCATCCTGTCCCTGCTGCTGTTGTCCCTGAGCGCCTGCGCGCTGTTTCCCAACCGCGATCCAGTGAACATCAACGTGGTCGGCCTCGAACCGTTGCCGAGCCAGGATCTGGAAGTGCGTTTCGCGATCAAGTTGCGGGTGCAGAACCCCAATGAGACGGCCATCGATTACAACGGCATCGCCCTGGATCTGGAGGTCAATGGCCGTCCACTGGCCTCGGGCGTCAGCGATCAGACCGGCTCGATCCCGCGCTTCTCGGAAACCGTGGTCAGCGTGCCGGTCAGCGTTTCCGCGTTCTCGGTACTGCGCCAGACCCTCGGCCTGAGCCAGACACAAACCCTCGACAACCTGCCCTACGTGCTGCGCGGCAAACTCGCGGGCGGCGTGTTCGGCACCATGCGATTTGTCGACAGCGGCAAGCTGAGTTTGCCGAAGGCCACTGCTGCGACGTGGTAACCCACTAAACACACAAGTCTCCTGTAGGAGTGAGCCTGCTCGCGATAGCGTCACGTCAGTCAATAAAGGGGTTGGCTGATCAGACGCCATCGCGAGCAGGCTCACTCCTACAGGTTATGTGTCAGTCCCGAAGTTATGCGGTGAAGCGTACGCCCGGTCTGGCCCGCTCATCGACACTCAGCTCAAACACATCCGGCCGCGCATAGTGGCCGACCACGTCATAGTCGTACCGCGCCCGCACCAGCTCATCAGTATCGATCTCAGCCGTCAGCAACCCGGCCTCCCCGCGCAACGGCCCGGCCAGCACATCGCCCATCGGCCCGACAATCACACTGCCGCCGGCAATCAGCGGCCGATCCGCCGGCCAGTTGGCAATCTCCACGCCCAGCTCGTTCGGCGAAGCCTGCACCTGACAGGCGCTGACCACAAAGCAGCGGCCCTCGTGGGCGATGTGGCGCATGCTGACCTGCCACATCTCGCGCTCGTCCACGGTCGGCGCGCACCAGACTTCAATGCCCTTGGCGTACATCGCCGTGCGCAGCAGCGGCATCATGTTTTCCCAGCACACCACCGCGCCGAGTTTACCGACCTGAGTGTCGAGCACTGGCAGCGTCGAGCCGTCGCCCTTGCCCCAGATCAATCGTTCGGTGCCGGTCGGCATCAGTTTGCGATGCTTGGCCACCAGCCCTGCCTGCGGATCGAAATACAGCGCCGTGCAATACAACGTGCTGCCGGCACGCTCGATCACGCCGATCACCAGATTGGCCCCGGTGCGCGCCGACAAACCGGCCAGTGCCTCGGTTTCTGCCCCCGGCACGTCAATGGCGTTGGCGAAGTAGCGGGCGTAGGCCTCACGCCCCTCGGGCAAGCGATAGCCCAACTGCGTGCCGAAGCCCTCACCTTTCGGATAGCCACCGAGCAACGCTTCAGGCATCACCACCAGTGCCGCGCCGGACTCGCTGATCGCGTCTTCCCAGCTCAGGATCTGTTCCAGGGTTTCACCCTTGCCACCGGGCAAGGCGCCGATCTGCAGGGCGGCGACGATTGATTTGGGCATTGCGGTCACTCCATCGGGTTCAAGTGTTGCCGATTCTGCGGCGGCGCGGGATCATGAATAAACACCGACTCACTGCTGAATGATATGAACCAAATGAATATCGCAACCGTCGACCTCAACCTGCTGAAAGTCTTCGAAGCCCTGCATGAGGAGTCCAGCGCCAGCCGTGCGGCGCTGCGTCTGGGCGTGACGCAATCGGCGGTCAGCGCGGCGTTGCGCCGGTTACGCGAGGTGTATGGCGATCAATTGTTCGTGCGCACTGGTCGCGGGTTGGCGCCGACGCTCAAGGCCAATCAACTGAAACCGGTGGTCAGTGAAGCGCTGAACAAATGTCGGCAGAGCCTGGCGATGGTCGATCCGGCGGCCCACCACTATGACGGCCGATCAGTCACCGTCGGCCTGTCGGATGATTTCGAAATCGCTTATGGCCGGCGCCTGATCGAAGATATTGCCCGCCGTGCGCCGAAATTACGCCTGATCTTCCGCCAGACCCACAGCCAGATCGTCGCCCGCGCCCTGATGGAGCGCAGCATCGACCTGGCGATCACCGCCGGTGGGTTCGCCGAGCGTCTGCTCAGTCGTCAAGTGCTGGGTGAAGGGGATTATGCGTGTCTGGTCGATCCGGGCAGTCTGGCGCCCGGCCAGCAGAACATCGATTTGCCGGAGTTCGTCGCCCGCGAGCACATTCTGGTGTCCTCGGGCGGTTTTATCGGCATCACCGATGAAGGCCTGGCGGCGCTGGGTCTGAGCCGGCGGGTCTGCGCCTCGACCACGCACTTTGCCGCGCTGCCGCATCTGCTCAAGAGCAGCGGCGCGGTGGCAACCATCCCCCGCCATGCCGCGCAGGCCATTGCCGAGCTCAGCGGACTGGTGCTGCTGCCCTGCCCGCTGGCGTTGCCGCGTTACCCGATCGAACTGGGCTGGCGCACCAGCACGCAGATCGATCCGGTGGTGATCAAGGTGCGTGAGGCGATTGTCGGATGTTTCAATGCGGACTGAGGCGGGTGTTACTTGTTGGCTGCCATCAGTCGATTGACCTCACTGCGCACCATGTTGGCGAATTCCGGCGGGGACATGCCATCCAGCTCGGCGCGCACCCACTCGGCCCATTTGCCCTTGCGCTTGGAGCGTTCGCCGAACAACCGCGCGGCTTCGCCTTTGGCTTTGCCCAGATTGTTCTGCCAGAGTTCGAACAGACGGGATTTCTCGTCTTCCAGCGCTGCGCGCTCGGCGAGGGATTTGTCGGCCAGATTGAAACTCATGGGGAAATACCTGCTGCGTAAAATGGCGACATCTTACACGCTCGGCGGAAATCTCCCGCGCAGGTTTTTCTTTCGCACCTAAAATCAGTGCAACTTTTCAGTCAGCGCCACACTCCATTGATCACTGTTCATCCATCTGCAAGGAGTCACCCAATGGCCCGCAAATCCCGCGTGCAAGCCGTCGAAGACCAAATCAAGGATCAGGCATTCAGCGAACTTCAGGCTTTGATCGAAGAGTCCGACAAACTGCTCAAGAGCAGCGCCTCACTGGTGGGCGAAGAAGCCGAGACCCTGCGCGGACAAATCGCCCTGAAACTGCAACAGGCGCTGGATTCTGTTTCGAGCGTGCGTGAGCGCACCAAACCGGCGGTCGAGGCCACCGAGAGCTACATTGGCGGCCATCCATGGCAGACCGTAGCGATTTCCGCCGGTTTCGGTCTGGTGGTGGGCCTGCTGCTCGGTCGTCGTTAAGTGACATTTGCCTGATCCCATTCTGTGGGATCAGGCAGTAAACCTGTGGCGAGGGAGCTTGCTCCCGCTGGACTGCGCAGCAGTACCTCTGCTCTCAAGCAGACAACGGGGGGCCGCTTCGCGACCCGGCGGGAGCAAGCTCCCTCGCCACGTTTGTTCTATGCCAATTATTCCCCGGCCAATTCGCGCAACTGCGCCAGCGTCTGCTCCTCCAGCACAATCCCCTCGGCCAGCGACCGCGCGCGCTGCAAATGCCGACGATCACCCGGCAAGCGCTTCAATCCCACCCCATGCATCTGCCGCACCAGTTCTTCGCTGCGCTCGGCAAAACTTTGCCCGGCGGATTTGCTTGGGTCGATGACGATCAGCAGTTGTCCGGTCCACGGGGTCTTGGCCCCGGGATGGTTCGCCCAGTCGAACTCGAAGGAAAAATTGCCCCCCGTCAACGCCGCCGCCATTAGCTCGACCATCATCGACAATGCCGAACCTTTATGCCCGCCGAATGGCAACAGTGCGCCGCCCTCAAGAATGGCCTTCGGATCCTGCGTCGCCTGACCGAGACCGTCCACGCCCATTCCGGCGGGCAGACGTTCGCCCTTGCGCGCCGCGATCTGCACGTCGCCGTGAGCGATGGCGCTGGTCGCCAGATCAAAAACAATCGGCGCACCACCGGCCCGCGGCGCGGCAAAGGCAATCGGGTTGGTGCCGAACAGCGGCCGATCGGCGCCATGCGGCACCACGCAGGTCATGCTGTTGACCACGCTGAGCGCCACCAGCCCTTCTTCGGCAAACGGCTCGACGTCCGGCCACAGCGCCGCAAAGTGATGCGAGTTGCGAATCGCCAACACCGCGATCCCGGCATTGCGCGCCTTCTCCACCAGCAACGAACGAGCAGCGGCCAGCGCCGGCTGGGCGAAACCGTTGCCGGCATCGACTCGCACGAAACCCGAGGCTACGTCCTCGACTTGCGGCACAGCCTGTCCATTGACCCAACCGCTATTGAGGGTCGAAACATATCCGGGGATACGGAACACGCCATGACTGTGCGCACCGTCACGTTCGGCACCGGCGCAATTGGCAGCCAGAGTGCGGGCGACGGACGCCGACGTACCGTGGCGCAGGAAAACCTTTTCAAGCAATTGCGTCAGCGCTTCGAGCGAGAGTGTGGACGCAACGGGGGAAGACACGGAATCGTGTGGCGCAGACATCTGAAGCTCCAGACTAATTATTGGAGGGAACAACAGCGTACGAACAGCTTGCCCAGCGATTAACCACGCCCGGTACGGGTGCTGTCAACCGTTGTGGTGCCGGCTTGTCGCGGCTAGCACATTGCGCTGCCGCTGGTGCGGTAACTATGTACCACCTCTGTTATCGATCCGGTCTTTAGTCTCGTGTCTCAATTTACCGGTGCACCGGACGGTGCCCTGAACGAGACCCGATGATGCCTGCTCCCATTCCTCCCCTGCTGTTCCAGCCCATCCTCAACTCCCCCGGATCGTGGCGCGGACTCGGCAATCTCCATCACTTGTCGACTGCTGACTTCCAATGGCTGAGTCACGTGCAACTGGCGACCCACGCACTGCGCAGTCAGCAGACCCCGCCCATGCTTGCCCAGCGCATCCTGCTCAATACCGCTGGTGTGCCAGCGGTGCCTCTAGCCGGCAGTTTCATACTCAGTGCCACCCCGGATGATCACGGGATCCTGTTGTACACACCTTTCGCCGGGCTGAAAAAACATGCCAGCCTCACCGCCCTGACCGCGCACCTGGAACAGCGTCTGAACAGCGCCAGCGAGGATGACCGGCTGCTGGCGTTCCTCGCCCTTTCCCAACGCAAACGACTGGCAGAACAGCACGGCATCAGCGTGACCTACCAGCTTGTCGAGGGCGATATCTTCGAAGATCAACACGCCGTCATCGAGCATTGCCAGCAGCTCAACACGCAAGCGATGCTTGATGAATTGATGCAACTGCCCGAACTTGGCAGCCTGCTCCAGACCATAGTCGACGCACTGCTGACGCCAACGATGCGCGGCGTCGATCAGACACGCACGCGCGTGAACCTGTACGCGACCACGACTGCCACCGGCCCGGCATCGACCGACCTCGCTTCGCGGCATGGGCTTGAAGCGCTGTCGCTTGGCGATGCGCTGCTGTTGCACTATCGCCACACCGGATGGCCGGTTGGCCAGACCCATGAGTTTTCGCACCCCGACCGGACTTTCCAGGCCAGTGATCAGCAACACTGGGAGACAGCCGTCACCACGGCATCAGGCAAACTGCTGGTGTTGCTGTACCAGCAAATGGAGCGCTACTGGAATGGGCCCAGTGCTGACGGGGCCTCGCGGCGCGACGTATTGGCGCAGATCATTCGGCAGCAGGCGCTGGCGGACTTTTTGCTCAAACGCGAGGCTGGCATCATCGATCAGCGCCAATTCGACAGCCTGCTGACGTCGCTGGGTTTCAGTGAAAGTCTGGCACCTCGCGCGGCCTTGGAAACCGTGCGGTTATGGGAGCACCAGGCAAACTTCGTGGAGCTGGCCGGCGCGCTGATGATCGGCCATTCCGAAAGCTGCCTGTATACCCCGACGCACGGCTTGCAGGTGCTCAAGGACTACGCAGATCTAAAATCCATGCTGCTCGGCAAGTTCGCCAGCCCCGGGCACGAAGACGAACTCTATGGTCTGCTGAGTCTCGACGAGCGCCAGCGCTTCCTCGGTTTCGACCGGCCGCAGGTTTCCGGCAAATCGATCGCCGGAGACGTGTTCAGCGTACTGCTCGAATTGATCATCACCAAGCAACGACAGAACATCGACTATGCCTTGCAGTTGTCCCGGCACAGCGACGGCGTCGTGGATATCCGCGCACTGTTCGATAAGGCCCTGGACATCCGCTCGATGCTCCACGAGCGCCTTGTCACCCTGGATGCTCGCGGGCGCTGGAGCACCCGGCCGATGCTCACCGGCAACCCATTGCCTTCAAGGGTGCTGGCGGACACCGCCGCAGCCGAAGTGCGCAAGTTCGCCAGCATCATGCCAACCATCGCCGCAGACTTCGCCGCCCAGCCGTTGACCGTCACAGCGCTGCAGCGTACCTACCTGCAAGGTATCGCAGCGAAGCTGGCGCACGCCCTGTCTGTTGGCATCAATGGCGAAGCACGGTTGAGAGTCCTGGACGGAACGCTAAGCCGTCATGCACAAACCCTGGTCGACACCGTGTTCAATCCGGATCACCCGGATCGCAGCCGCCGCAAGGCGCTCAACGGGATTCGGCCGGATGCCTGGTCATTGACGTTACAGGTCGCCGGTGAGAGCGAAGTGCTGCCGCTGGCCAACTGCGTCCTGCTCACGGAACGCGGTGGCCTCGATACGCAGCACTCCGGACGCGCGATCTTGTGGACCCCGGCTCTGGGCCTGGAAGTCTTCCGCTCGATCGAGCACGCCAGACAGGTTTTGAGCCAGCGGCTGCTGGATCCGCAAAAACGCCTGGTGCTGCTGGAAAACCTTTCACCACAGCACCAGAGGTTCCATCAACGCTACACGCTGGGACGGTTACAGCTGATCAGCGGCAATGTCCTGCAGGATCGCACCGAATCAGCGATCGAACACTTTCTCCAGCGCTGTGAACAGGTACGGGGCCGCCATTGGCCAAAGCCACGGGAACATCAGATCCTCAAGACGTTGAGTGAGCAAGTCGTTGAGACCAACCTGCAACGCGCCACCGCTCTGGCGATGGCACTCGGCAAGCAGCATTCACTGCCTGCCTGGCTGGGGATGGCCAGGCTTGAAGATCAGCAGTTGCACCTGGAACTGCTGGAACAGTGGCGGCACAGCGTCATCGACGACGAGGATTATCTCCATGCGCTGCCAACCTTGCGTGATTACATCAGGCAGACGCTTGAAACGCTGCTGAGCACCCGCTTGCACAGGCAGGATCTCGACCCCGAACAGATCACCGTCACCCCGGCGCTACCCCTGATCGGGTCCGCGATGAGCCTGACCGATTTCGCCTTGAACCATGCGCATATTGCCCAGGACACTGCATTCACCCTCAGCTCGAGCACCGACCGGGCGCTGCCGACGGGACTCGACCAGCAAGCGGTCAGAAGCCTGCTGTTGTCCTTGAACGTTGCGACAACATTTGCCAATAAGATCACCACGGTGTTGTCCGCGAATGACGTCGACGCCGAACAACGCAAGCTGCGTTTCATCCAGCAACTACCCTGGCAACTGCTGCAACATGCCCATCAGTTACAACTGCAACAACGCTTGTCGACAAAAGCCTTCGACTTGATTACACAGGTGCTCGACATGCCCGATGCCGTCGCTCGTGCGACCGTGCAAGGGGCCGATGCGATTGTCCGGCCGTTGGCGCTGATCAAGACCGCCGAGGCATCCGCGATCAAGGCGCTGGGGCTGTACTTGATCGGCCCTGCGGAAAAACCCGGCCCTCAGGTGCTTTATGCGCCCTACCATGGAGAACACGCATTCAGTGAGTTCGAGGACGAGGCGGCAGTGATCGCCGCGCTGAATACGCCGGGCTCACTGCAGGACCTGCTGCTGCGCCGCTTACCGGAAGGTCAGCGTTCGATCTTCAGCGCGTTGTTCAAGGCGAGCAGCGGCCAGACGAGCGAGATGACCCTGGCCACCACCCCGATCAACGGCAACTTGCTGCTGCAGTTGTTCGACGACAATCTGGCCTTGTTGCCGCACTTGCTGAGCAGCCATTCGCTGCCATCGGCGCAGGCGGATTGGGACGCCGCGAAGCACCTGTTCAGTTCCGGCATCCAGCAGATCCGGGGCCTGCTGCCGGGTAAACTCGCCTATGTGCAGTTTCTCTGGCAAAGCTACAAGGACTTCATGGGGTCGGCCGAAGCGTTGCAGGATCACCACTGGAAACGTGCGCTGGAAACCTTTGTCGCCGGCGCAGCGGAGATGATCAGTCTCGGGCGACTGGCGCTGGAGTCACGTCTGGAATCTCAAACCGTGGCAGCGCCGCAACCACCGCAGCCAACCACGCTGAGCACCCCCGTCCTTGCGCAGACAAAGCCGACCGATCCGCTGCGCACCTCGCTGCAGACGTTCGAAGCTCCGACTATCGCCCTGAAGGATCTGACTCACGATGCTGCCGAGGGCACGTATCAGGATCTGACAACCAAAGCGACTTACGCCCCTATCGCCGGCAAAGTCTATCCCGTGGAGCGGCCGGGAGCCGTCTGGCAGATCAAAGGCGCCGAGCAGCCAGGCCCGGTGTTGCAACACACCGCTTCCCGGCAACTGGTGCTGGATCCGGATCGCCATACCGTGCATTTCGGCAAGGCCATGTCGACGATGTTCAACCATTACGCCACCCATCGCCAGGCGCGGTACATGCTGAATATCGAAGCGCAAGGCATGGAAGAAATCCGCGCCCGCCATCCGGAAAAAGCCCGCATGTTGATCGAGGCAATTGATCTGGCCCGGCATTACGCGTTCAACAGCCTGCACAATCTTGCGCAACTGAGAAACTATGTGCCGGGCACCCGCCTCGATACTTTTCTCAAGTCTTTTTTTGACGTGCAACGGATCGATGCCGACATTCTCGACAAGCTGAAGCAGGCCATCGTGCCGATCTGTGATGCCTTGGTCGATCCAACAGAAGACCTGTTGAACACCAGTCGCTTTGTGGTCGGCTCGAACAGACACAGCAGCTCGGGTGTAATAGCCTTTGTACTGGGTGGCGATTTACTCAAGAAAGTCCATTTCACCGAAAAGTTCTTCAATCAAGGGCTGGATTGGTACAACACAGGCCTGACCGAACCGTTCAACGTTGACGGGCATGCACGGGCAGCGACGCTGATCCACGAGTTTTCCCATCAGTTCAGCAAGACCGTCGACATTGCCTCCCTGGAAGCGCGGCGCCCGTTTGCCGACTTGATTGCTACGGTGACCGGTTACGGAGCTGCCCGCAAACAGGTACAGACACGATTTCAGCGCGAAGCACTGTCACTGTCCACGCGCCGTGAAGAGCTGTTTTCGCGCTGGAGCGACAACCTTCAGGAGTGGCTCGATATCGACGAGTTTGAGGGCATGGAACATGTGCGCAGGGAAGTTCTCAAGACCACGGGGACGAGGAATCTCGAGGACGCGCGAACGGCGTTTCTCAGCCCGACCAACCCGCATCCACGCATCGACACGATATTGCGCAATGCCGATTCGATCGCCTTCCTGATTTGCGAAATGGGCCGCCAGCTGGATCCGGTAACCCAACCTCACGGAGGGCTCAACTGAGGTAAAAAAAATGCGCAGGCGGTTGGCCTGCGCATGGTGTATCGCTGGGTGAACTCAGTCTTTCTGGTCACGCAATACATTGCCCGAGGCGCCATCGATGCGGAACTCATATACCGAACCGTCGGCCTTGCGCCCCTCGCCTTTCCAGTAGCCGTCATTGTCGGCCTCGATTTCATAGACTTCGACGTAACCGGCCTTGGTTTTCACGATCTCGATAGCCTTTTCAATGGTGACCCAGCCCGCACCGGGACGATCAGCCATGGCGGCACCGGCGCTGAACAAAGCGGCGGTGGCGATTGCAGCGGCTAAGGTTTTTTTGATCATTTTTTCACTCCATTTGTGGATGATGTTCCTCTGATGTCCTGTTTTTGGGCGTCTGCCGGAAAAATAAGTTCCACTTTGATGGGCAATTGCCATGACGGATGTTCTCGGCACCCGGCTCGCAAGGTTAGAATGCAGCAAATCAGGACGAGTCAATGACCCAAGAATCCCTCTCGGAAGCCGAATACGATGCGATCACCGATGCCGCCGCGCACTGGTGCATGCGTCTGCACGCCGTAGACTGCTCCGCCGAGGAGCGTCTGGCTTTCGAGCAATGGCGCGATGCGCATCCGCTGCATGCATTCGAATACGAAGCGATGCTGGAGATCTGGGACGTTGCCGAACATCTGCCACGTCCGCAGACGCCGCCGAGTGTGCCGCTGAATAAACCGCTGCCCGCCTGGCGGCGCTACGCAATTGCCGCGAGCGTCTGCGCCCTGGCCTTGCCACTGGCGGCGTACGGTGGCTGGAATCTGGGCTGGTTGCCCAACAGCTATCAGCATTTCGCAGCCACCGACAATGTCCGTCAGGTCACCTTGAGGGATGGCAGTCAGGTCGAGCTCAACCTCAATACTGAGTTGACCTTCAGCAATTACAAGGACGAGCGGCGGGTCACCCTGAAAAAGGGTGAAGCGTTTTTCGAAGTCAGCCATGACCTCTCCCACCCGTTCGTGGTCAGGGCCGGCGAAGGCAAGATCCGCGTGACCGGTACCCGCTTCAATGTCTGGCTCTACGAAGATCAGGTGCGGGTCAACCTGATCGAAGGCTCGGTGCTGGTAACCAGCAACGCCGCCCTGCCCGGCGACGGTCTGCGCCTGGGGCCGGCCATGCAGGCGCAGTACCGGCATGGCGACTACACGCCACAGATCAGCCAGACCTACGCCAACGATAACGCCCTCGCCTGGCGCAGTGGCAAGCTGGTGCTCGACAACCTGGCACTCAACGAAGCCTTGCCGCTGATCAATCGCTACCTGAGCAAACCGCTGAAACTGGCCGACGCCAGTACCGGCGCAATCCGTGTCGGCGGTGTCTACAACATCAAAGAGCTCGGCGGCCTCGTCAACACCCTGCCCAAGGTGCTGCCGGTCTACCTGACGCGCAATACCGAGGGTGATCCGGTGATCAACTCGATGCCGCGGCAGCCACCAAAAACCTGAAACCGGGCACCACCTGCCACGGTTAACTCAGGGCAACAAAAAAGCCGCTGTTCCCGTCAAGGAGCAGCGGCTTTTTCGTTCAGCCTGACTTACTGCGCAACCACCTCGGTGCCCTTGCCCGCCACCTCGCGAACCGTTTGCACCTGATACTGCGGATCGGCAGCGATCTGCTGCTCAGTGAACGGCAACACACTCCACTGCTTTTTCGAAAACGCCTCGGTCTGATCCCGGGAGTATTTCGACTCAGGGTCACTGGACAGCGAGAACGCCAGCAACCCTTGAGCGTGCGGGCCTTTGTCGTCGAAGGTCACCACTTGCAGGTAGCTGGTGCCGCTGACCACTTCGAGTTTGCCGTCTTCACGCGGCACGCTCTGGATCGCGTTGTAGATCCCCAGCGTTCCCGGCCCGCCGTGAATTGCGGTTTGTTGAGCGCCGCTGCTCGCCACCTGAATATCGCCCCAGCGGGTTTCAGGTTTGAGACCCATTTTCTGCGCAGTGGCAGCCGACGCCAGCAGCGCTTCACGCAGTGCCTTGCTCACCGCCGGTTGCTCGATCGCCAGACCGCGTGGCGTGTGCTGCGGGTCTTTTGGATCGAACGGCACACGCCAGACATCCGGCGACGCTTGCAGCGCCTGCATGATGTTCTGGAAATGCACCAGACCAATGCCCGAATCCAGATTCGCCCGGCCATCCCAACCCTTGAGACTGGCACAAACCGGCTTCAACGCGGCCGCGTCCGCACCCAGATCCGCAGCGCAGAACTTCAGCAGATCGGGCAGCACCTGAGTCGCCAGATAGACGTTGTCATCCATCACCATCTGTTGCAGATCCTTCACCGCCAGCGGCCCTTTTTTGCCGAGTGTGTTCAGGCGCTCCAGCGCAAATCTTGATCGCAGGCCCAGCGGCTGGCCGTCCTGACTGATCAGCGGCGAGAACCCGGTCAGCGGTTGTGCCGGGTTCGCCAGCCACGCGGAATCGTTGGAATGCTGGACGAAGTCCTTGCGCAACAGTTGCGGCAGCTGGCTGGCAGCATAGATACCCTTCTGCGCAGCTTGCGGATCGATATCCCAGGCGCAAGTGCTGTTGGAGCCGTCGAGCACGATCATCTGCAAGCCGATGCGCGGGTCGCTGCACTTGGCCAGTTTGTCGGCGCTGACGTTCGGCACCACCGACAGGTTCATGTACAGCGTCTGCCCCTTGTCATCCACGGCCAAGGTGTTGACCCAGGGGATGCCCTGAAGCTTGTGCACCGAATCCTGCAGAGCCTTGAGGCTCGACGCCTGGTTCATCGCGTACCACTGCGTCAGCACGCGATCATTGTCCAGGTTGGCGTCGCGCAGGCTGTAGGCGTACTGATGATCCCAGTCGAGTTTGCCCGGCCATTGCACGATCGGGCCGAACTGCGAGCTGTAGACATCGCGCGAGACCGGCACCACCTGACCGTCCGCCTGTTTGACCTGCACAGTGACCGTCTGCTTGTTCAACGGCAGCGACTTGCCGTCGAGCAGGTAGCGGGTCGGGTCTTTCGGGTCGAGTTGCAGACGATACAGGGTGAAATGTTTGGATGAATCCACCGTGTGGGTCCAGGCCAGGTGCTGGTTGAAACCGATGTTGATCATCGGCAACCCCGGCAAGGCTGCGCCCATGACGTCGAGTTTGCCCGGAATGGTCAGGTGCATCTGGTAAAAGCGCATGCCGCCAACCCATGGAAAATGCGGGTTGGCCAGCAGCATGCCGCGTCCGTTGAACGAGCGTTCGCTGCCGACCGCCACGGCATTGCTGCCGCGATCCAGAGCGAAGCGCTGCAGGCGCGCGTCCGCCAACTGATAGGCCCGGGCATCGCTGCCGAGCTGCGCCGTGGCCTGCGGCGGCGTCGCGCCAGCCAGGGCTTCGGCGAACTGCCCGACACCGCCCTCGACCAACAGGCGCCGAGTGAGTTTGACCAGATCTTCGGCGCGGATATCACGCACCCACTCACCCTGGCACTGTTGCGGCAGACCCTGCTGGCGGCGTTCGGCGAGATAACGGTTATAGCCCGCGGCATAACCTTCCACCAGGTCGTGCACCTGCGCCGGTTGCGCGTCCCAGAAGGTTTTCACCGCTGCGGGAGTGTTGAGCCAGGTGAAGAACAGGTCGCTGACGCGATTCTCGCGTTGTTCGACGGTGAACTGCTCCGGCCCGAAATAACGCGAGCGCTGGCCATTGACCGTGACGATCTCGTTGGCCAGCAGGCACAGGTTGTCCTGCGCGTAGGCGTAACCGATGCCGAAACCCAGTCCGCGTTCATTTTCCGCGCGGATGTGCGGCACACCAAAGGAGGTGCGGCGGATATCGGCACTGGCTTGTGCAGCGGGACTGAACGCATGGGCAGACAGACTGAGTCCGAGAAACGCACCGGCGAGGGCCAGTCCGGTTAACTGTCGGGAAATAATCACACTCGCTCCTGAACGACAAGACAAGGATCGGCGCTTGCGCCGGATCCACTCTGAAATTGATTCATGCGCCTGGGCGCAAGACGGCTGTTCAGGAAACGAATGCGAGAAAAAAAATTTAGCCCGATTGAGGAAGGTGAAATTCACTGATTACGGGAAAACAACGAATAACCGACAAAATTTCTACATATTTCCTTTCATGATTTGTCGTGCTGAAACGTCTTGTTTACTGAGAGCAGTCAAAACGTTTCCTGATCGGGCTCTGAAAAGGAGTAACCCCATGTACAACTCGCAACTACCAATGGACGGTAGCCAGGCGTCACAAGGAGCTTCCATGAGTTCCCGCGCGAGCAGCTTCGCCCCCAGCCCCGAGCGTCAGGGCAATGAGCGTATTCGTCTGTTGCTGAAAAGCTTCGGCCTGCGCACCAGTCTGATTCGTCTGAAAGTCATCGACGCCCTGCTGGTCGCCGCACAAAGCGATCGACGCCTGGGCGTGCGCGGCGTGCACAGTCAACTGCTGGACCTGGATATTCCGTTGTCCTTTCTCAGCGTGCGCGAAGTGTTGAAGCGTCTATGCGCCGAAGGTGTGGTCACTTTCAACCCGGACAAGAGTTACAGCCTGCATCCACAGGCTGCTGCCGTGCTCAATCACGATTGAAGCGTCCCGCGATCGCCGTCAGGGCTTGACCTTGCGGCGCATCACCCCGTTGATCACCACCACGACCACCGCCACACCCATGGCGATGTACTGGAACATCTTCTGACTGATCATTCCGGCATTTTGCAGCCAGGACAGGCCGAGCATGATCGCCAGCACCGACAGGGCGATCAGGATCGAGTATTTCAAACGTTGCTTCTGGGTCATTGCGGGTTCCTGAAACTTTCAAATGTATCCGGTTTGTATCCGGTTGCATGCCATGCACATACCGTGTTGCGGGGATGGGCCTGGCCGAACGCGGTCTCATGTTACAGCCGATGAAGAGTTTTGGCTTCATGCCGGCGTAACCATGAGGACCTTTGAAATGTTCCGTCGAATCACCTGGCTGATTCCACTCCTTGCCGTACTGACCTTGAGCGGCTGCATCATTTTCCCCCACGGCGGTTGGCATGATGGCCACCATCGTTATCAGGAAGGCCCCGGTTATTACCATCGATAGAACAGGATCGTTCGCCCGCCGGTGCGCCTGAAATACCGGTCGGGATACCTCACCAGCCTTTTCAATGCCAACCATGCCCGCCCGCCAGCGGGCATTTTTGTTGGCGCGCCAGTGCCTAGCCAATGCCTTTTCGATCAGCCTGCGGGGGTCAGTAAATACGCTGTAAGTATTTGAAATTTCATGTCGCAGCAAAGGATTGGCTGCCGCGACAACTCTGCCTCTAGTCTCTGCGAACTTTTCTCGCTTACTGAAACAGGGATGTTTATGCAGAGAACCTTGATCGTAATGGCGCCCGTGCAGATTATCGGATTCTGCCTGGCCATTACCGCTTTTGAACTGCTCACCTATATGGCCAGCGACATGATCATGCCGGCCATGTTGACGGTGACCGGCGAGTTCAACGCCGATACCCGGCATGTAGCCAACGCCTTCAACCTGTATCTGATTGGTGGCGTGTGCCTGCAATGGCTGATCGGCCCCCTTTCCGACCGTTACGGCCGGCGTCGCTTGCTGTTGCTCGGTTGTGCGCTGTTCGGCCTGGCGTGCAGCGCCGCAGTCATAACGCAGCGCATTGAAGCCTTTAATGCGTTGCGCCTGATCCAGGGCATGGGCCTGGGCTTTGTGGTCGCCGTCAGCTACCCGACCCTGCAGGAAGTGTTCTGCGAGGCCGATGCCGTGCGCCTCATGGCATTACTGGGCAACGTGGCGCTACTGTCGCCGCTGCTCGGCCCTTTACTCGGCAGCCTGCTGCTGGAATGGCTGAGCTGGCGACAGATGTTTCTGGGGCTGGCGGTAACGAGTGTGCTTGTCTGGCTCGGTCTGTTTGCCTGGATGCCGGAAACGATCGACGTCGTGCGCCGTGACGGCCAGCGACAGGCTCCAGCGGCGTTTTCGCTCAGGCAGATCGGCCTGGGTTACCTCGCGCTGCTGCGCAACCGCCGATTCATCGGCGCCAGTCTGACACTGGGCCTGATGAGCCTGCCGCTGATTGCCTGGATCGGACTGGCGCCGGTGCTGCTCATGCAACGCCTTGAGCTGTCTGCGCTGGAATATGGCCTGTGGCAAATCCCGGTGTTTGCGGCGGTGATCCTCGGTAATTTACTACTGGATCGATTGCTCGTCGGGCACACGCTCGCCCAGGTGATCGGTCTGGCCCTGTGGCCGTTTTGCCTCGGACTGCTGGGGCTGATCGCTGCTGCCCTGAGTTCGGCTGCGCTGCCATTGGCCGTTTGCGCACTGGCCGTGTATGCACTGGGGCTTGGTATGAGCAACGCCGCGCTGTACCGCCTCGCGCTGTTCTCCAGCGATGCGGGCAAGGGGCTGGTCTCGGCCATGATCGGCATGCTGTCGATTGCCGTGATGGGCAGCGGCGGCTCGCTCATCGCCATCATCGGCGGTGGCTCGAACCTGCAATCCTTTTCCCTGCTCGCCGGCCTCGGCGGCCTGCTGTGCCTGCCCCTGCTCTACCGCCTTCTGGGGCACCCGCCGCGTCCACCCCACATCAATAAGGATATTCGATGACTCTGTTCCCCCACAGCGATGCGCTTTGCGCATTGCCGCAGCCCTATTGCCAGGAGGCCGTCCCCAAAGGGCTGTTCAATCTGGCCATGAGCGAAATCACCCGGTTTCACGCTCACCATACGCCCGGTTATGGCCACTGGTTGAACGCCCATGCAATCGCTGTCGATGACCTGGACGAGCTCGACGACTGGTCGCAATTGCCACCGATTTTCGCCAGTTTCTTCAAGCAAGAGATGCTGCTCAGTCCGACGGGCGAAGACGCCCTGGAACTGACTTCCTCCGGCACCAGCGGGCAGAAGAGCCGCATGCGCTACGACGCGCGCAGCCTCGGCGCCGCGCAGTACATGGTCGAACGGATTTTCGCCCAATATGGCTGGATTGCCCCGCATGCCCCGTGCAACTACCTGTTGCTCGGCTATGAGCCGGAGCAGAAAAACACCTTGGGCACATCCTTCACCGATCAATTCCTGTGCGGTTTTGCTCCCGCCAATCGGGTGGTTTACGCCCTGCGTCGCAATGGTAACGGCCACCAGTTTGATCTGTTCGGAGTGATCAGCGCCTTGCAGGCCTTTGCCGAAGAAGGTCTGCCGGTGCGCATCTTCGGCTTTCCCGCCTTTCTCTGGGAAACCCTGCAACGCATGCGCGCCACCGGCGTGGCGGACCTGCAACTGCCAGCTGGATCGCTGGCATTTTTCGGCGGCGGCTGGAAAACCCGCGCCGCCGAAGAAGTCCCCAGACAAGCCCTGTATGCACGGATCCAGCAACAACTGGGCATCGCTACCCAAGACTGTCGCGACGGTTACGGCGCCGTCGAACACGCGGTGCCTTACGTCGAATGCGCCCACCATCACTTTCATGTACCTGTCTACGCAAAGGTGTACGTACGCAGCCCAGTGGATTTTTCGGTCTTGCCCTATGGGCAGCGCGGCCTGCTGAGTCTGGTCTCGCCCTACATTTCCTCAAGCCCGGCCCATGCCGTGGTCATGAGCGATCTGGCCACGCTGCATCCCGGCACCCGTTGTGCCTGCGGTCTGGCCAGCGACTGGTTCCAGTTGCACGGCCGCGCCGGCACCACAGCCGCGAGGAGCTGTGCCATGGCCGCGTCCGAACTGCTGGGGAGGCACTGATATGTACCTGATCAACGGTCAGTTGCACACCGAGTGCAGCCTCGACAGCGCCTTGCACCAACTTCAGCGGGAGTTGCCACGAAGGTTACAGCTTCCACTGCAAACCAGCACGCTGCTCGCCACTGCCAAGGCCTTCGCCGAACGTCTGCAACAAGAAGAAACGGAACTGCCACTGGCTCCCGGTCAGCGCGAAGCACTTATCGATTTCTGCCAGCCTGCCGCCCTGCAAGCCAAATTGGATCGTGAACTGGGCCTGCGCCCGGAATCGCTGCGCCGTATCGACTATCGACAATCACGCTTCGAGCGCTGGAGTCCGCTGGGCCTGGTGGTGCATATCACTCCGGCCAACGCGCCGCTGCTGGCGTTCTGTGCGGTGATCGAGGGTCTGCTGAGCGGCAACGTCAACTGGCTGCGGCCCAGCAGCAGTGACGCTGGCTTCACCGCGCGCCTGCTTCAGGCGTTGGTTGCATGCGACCCGAGCGGACAACTCAATGGTTACGTGGCGGTGCTGCCGATCCGCACCGAACAGATCGGTCAGTTGTGCAAGCACGCCAACGGTGTCGCGGCGTGGGGCGGCGAAACCGCGCTGCAAGCCATCCGCCAGCAGATCCCGCCAGGCTGTCGCTGGATCGACTGGGGGCACCGCATCAGCTTCGCCTACCTGACCCCGGACGCGGCATCGCCCGCCGTCCTCGATGCGATTGTCGATGAAGTCTGCCGCCTCGATCAGCAAGCCTGCTCCAGCCCGCAGTGGTTGCTGGTGGACAGCGACGACGCGAGCGTACTGAACGATATCGGGGAGCAACTGGCCGCCGCGTTCGAACGCCGTGCCGGACAATGGCCGGCCCTTGCGCCGACGCTTGAAGAGGCTTCGCAAATCACCACCTGCACGGCGATGGCCCGGCTGGCCCAAAGTTTTGCCGGGCAGACCGGTCGGGTCTGGAGTGCGTCGGGCTGGCGGGTGATCTGGAGTCATGATCGCCAGCTCGAACCTTCTGCGCTGTTTCGCAGCCTGTTGCTCAAACCCCTGCCCCGCGAGCGGCTCAGCGCCACGTTGCTGCCCTGGCGCAACGTGCTGCAGAGCTGCGCCTTGCTGTGCCCCGAGGCGCAGATCGCCGAACTGGCACAAACGCTGATTGCCGCCGGTGTGACGCGCATTACCCCGATCGAGACTATTCACGATGGCTACGACGGCGAACCCCACGACGGTGTTTATGCGCTGCAGCGCCTGAGTCGACGCGTGTCGGTCAGTCTGCCGGCGAACGTGCTGACCCGCCACTCCACGCTCGACCAGCCGCCAGCCCCACCACCACTGACCGGGCTGCCAATCATGGACAAGGCACAATTCGTCCGCCAGCCGCCGACTTCAGCGGCGCAGCTGTTCTTTCGCTCCGGCGGCAGCAGTGGCGCACCCGTGCTTTCCGGCTTCAGTTACCACGACTTCCAGCGCCAGATGCAGGCGGCCGCCGATGGCTTGCTCGCAGCCGGACTGGACCCGGCGCAGGACAGGGTCATGAACCTGTTTTTCAGCGGCGGACTGTACGGCGGCTTTTCCAGTTTTGCCAAAGTACTGGAACAACTGCAGGCCCGACACTGGCCGATGGGCGCCCCGGCGGACGACGATTACCACGAGATCGCGCAGATGATCGAGGCTCAACGGATCACCGTGCTGATCGGCATGCCCGGCACCCTGCACCGGTTGTTTATCAACGAACAACAAATACTGCGGCGCTATGGTGGCGTCGCCAAGGTCTTTCTCGGTGGCGAACACCTGAGTGAGCAAACCCGCGAGCTCTTGCAAAGTTGCGGCGTCAGCCTGATCCGCTCGGCGATTTACGGCAGCGTCGATGCCGGTCCCCTGGGCCATGCCTGCCGGGCCACGGCAGATGGTGTGTTCCACCTGATGAGCGACATCCAGCACCTGGAAATTGTCGATTTCGAGCATGACGTGCCGGTCGGTGACGGCGAATCCGGTCGTCTGCTGGTGACCTCCCGCGAGCGTCAGGGTCAGTCCGTGCAGCGCTATGACATTGGCGACAGCGGACGCTGGTTACCCGGCCCGTGTGCCTGCGGTCTGACTTCGCCGCGCTTCGAACTGCTGCAACGCCACGGCAACCTGCTGCGCATCGGCACCGATTTCATTTCGCTGGCGATCCTGGAGCAGCACCTTCAGGTGCCGTTTCAACTGGTCCTCGATCACGGCCCTGACGGCCTGGAACGCATGCGCCTGCACTGCCCTCTGGAGCCGGCCGAGGTACACCGCCGACTGCAGAATTATTCGACGCTGATCACGCTGGTGCAGACCGGTTTGCTCACGCTCGACGTCGAGCAGTGTGCCGTCGAGCAGTTCGCCCGAAACCGGCACAGCGGCAAGACTCCCCTACTGATTGATACGCGCCGCTGACAGCAGCGACCTGCACGCGGCCCATCGCCACTTCATACAAGAAAAAATCATGAACACGATCGTTGAATTGAACAATTTGCTCGGTTACACCCGCCAACATTCGGCCTATTGCCGCGAACACTTCAAAGATGTCACGGCACCCATCAGCGCTTTGACCGAACTGCCCCTGATCGACCCTGAACAATACTGGCGTGACAGTCAGCATCCGCACCATTGGCCAGTGTTGTCAGGCCCGCTGGAAGACGCGATGGTCTTCAAGACCGGGGGCACCACCGGCTCAGGAAAACTCTCGCTGTTCACCCGCGCAGAATGGCAAACCCTGGTGCGCGATTTCGGCAGCCAACTCACGGCGCAACTGAACCCCGGCGACCGGGTCGCCAATCTGTTCTTCGTCGGCGACCTGTATGCCAGCTTCATTTTTCTTCACGACGCGCTGGCACATGTCCAGACTCCCGTCAGCGAATTTCCCTTCACCGGGGCCGTCGACAGCGCCGTACTGGCCGAGTCGATCGTTGCGTACCGGATCAATGTGCTGGCCGGTCTGCCGGCGCAAATGCTCAAATTCGCCGCCTGGCTTGAGCGCCAGTCACGGATCCTGGAGGGCGTCGAAACCCTGCTCTACGGGGGCGAAAGCCTGTTCACCGCCCAGCTGCAAACGCTGAAGCGGGTGTTCCCGAACGCACGCATTGCCTCCATCGGCTACGCCAGCGTCGATGCCGGACTGATCGGCGTCAGCACTCGCGATTGCAGCCTGGGCGAACACCGGATGCTGGAGCGGCACAGCGTGCTGGAGATCATCGATGAGGTGAGCGGTGCCGTCATCGAAGAGTGCAATCGTAATGGCAGGCTGGTCCTGACCAATCTCACCCGGCGCCTGATGCCGGTGATCCGCTATCCGGTCGGCGACCTCGCCTGCTGGCGTGAACCGGCAGGGACGCCGATGCGCAAGTTCGCCCTGATGGGCCGCAGCATGAACAGCCAGCGCGTGCGGGTCAGCGTGTTGAGTCTGGATACCGGTGACATCGGCGAGCTGGTGCGCAAGATCGCCGCCAGCGATGACTGGCAACTGCTCATCGAACAGCGAGCAAGCAAAGATCTGCTGAGCCTCAAGTGGGTACCCTGCACGCGAACGGCTGACATCAGCCAGGCAAGCTCAACCCTGCACCGTGCGCTGATCGACCAATACCCGCTGATCGAGAAGCTGCAGTCCGATCAATTGCTGGAGCTGAACGTGATCGCCTGTGCGAACGATGAACTGACCTGTCATCCACGCTCCGGCAAACATCAGCGGGTCGTGGATCGACGGGTTTATGACCATCCGCAACAGGGGCAAGCGTGATGGACACGACAATCATCCGCCGCTATCGCGTCGCCGATGCGCCGGCAGTCAGCCGCCTGTTCGAAGAAATCTACGGCGTTCATTATCCTCAACCCCACGTGTATCTGCCCTGGATGATCAGCCAGAACCACAGTGACGGTCGCTGGCACTCGCTGGTAGCGGTGGTCAACGAGCATATCTGCGGGCACGCCACGTTGTTTCGTCAATCTGGCCGAAGCGCACTGGCGGAGCTGGCACTGACCGTGGTGCACCCGGACACTCGCGGGCAAAACATCGCCACCCAGTTGGGCCAGCAGCTGCTGATTCATGCCCAGGCGCTGGATTGCCGAGGCGTGACGATCAAGCAGGTCACGCACCACCCGTATACGCAGCGCATGGCCGCCGGCCTGGGGTTTCACAGCTGTGGTCTGTTGCCCGATTACGCGCCTTCGCCGTTCGGTGGAACAGGGCGGGAGACGATTGTTGTGGGTCACTGCAGCATCGACGGTTATCGGCGCCCGCTGCCGGCACTCGCCTGGCCGCAGGATTGCCGCGAGCTGATGTCGCGTCTGGAGGCGGTGTTTGGTACCACCGACCATACCGTGCCATGGAAAGGCCCGAAGATCCGCTTCGATCACGTATCCGGGCGCTACGACCTGCTGCTCAAGGCCCTCGATGACAACCTGCTCGAGCAATTGGGACAACTGCCGGCGCACTGGCTGATTTCGATCAGACTCAGACTCGCCCAAGGGTTTTCCAGCTCGCTGCGCAAACTGGCCGATGCCGGTTTCGCTTTCACCGGGATTGTCCCCGATGACCACAGCGACGGCTGGCTGGCCCTGTTTCATCGTGGCTACCAGGCCTCCACGCTGAGCCTGCACTGTCCACACATGCAGCACCTGCAGGATCAGGCGCAGCAGGCCGGCGAAAGGTATCAGGACTAAAAACGAAAACGGCCCACCCAATCAATGGGTGGGCCGTGGGTGACCGGCTCAGGCCTTGGACTTGACGCCTTGATCCACCGGTTTCGCCGCGTTGCCTTCACCGTAGGTTTTCAGGTTCTGCAGCACATAGATCGCCTTTTTGTATTCAGGGATCAGGTTCTTGCCGTAGGCATTGCCATTGAGGCCATTGTTCTGAATGGCGTCGAGCTGGGTGGCGAAATACTCCAGCGCATTGAATTTTGCATCAGGGTCTTTGGTCACGCCGAAACGGTCGAACTTGTCGCCGGCATTGAGCAATGTAAAGGAGGTGATGTCGGAAATCAGCCCGCGCTCACGCAGGAAAACACTCAGATTGCTCAGTTGCTTGACCGAGACATTCGCCGGATCGAACCCCTTGATATTTTTGCGCAGGCCCTGCTTGTCCATTTCGGCAGTGTTCAGCGCGGTCGGATTGGTGCCGACCTTGGCGAGCATCTGCTGCACCTTGAGGCTTTGCTTGACCTCCTTCTTCGCGCCTGTATTGCGAACCAGCACCCCTGCCTTGCTCTCCCAGCCGCCGACAATGCCGATCGTCATGAGAAGACTCCCTGTGAAATAACCATGAAATGTCCTTGCTGGACTACTTGAATGCCGGGAAGTATCTACCGGCGAACTGGTGGCACCAACCCTTTTAGTGCAGCCGCTTACAATTTTTGTACATTCTCGATACAAATTGCCAGAAGCTCACGGTGCCGCGGTTTCATGGCAGTTTGACGATTGCTCGCGAAGCTTTTTTTTGCGCTGGCTGACAAGAGGGTCAAGCCATTTGTATCGGAGTCGACACGCACCTTCCGTCAGCCCGACACTTTCTTGCACCAAAGTACTTAAAGCTTCCCCGTTCGCCGACGATACGCTGGTGTGACCCCGCCGTTTTTCCCTCGACCCCACAATAAGAATCGCAGCTCAAGGACCGGTATCCATGCCCGCATTCCGCACCATTCAGGCTCGCTACACGTTATTTCTGGTTCTGTTCATCCTGCTGCTGTCGGTGCTGACCGTGGTCGGTATCAGCCAATTGGTTGCCCCCAAGCTGCGGCATACCGAAGAACAGGTGGTGCTCAACCGGATTGCCGAAGTCGCCGAACAGATTCAGGGCGAACTGAACAAAGTCCAGGCGCAACAGCGCAGCATCACCCAGACCATTCCCCTGCTCGACAGCGCGGCCATCGACACAGTGTTGCCGGGCCTGGTGGATCAATACGGCGAGCTGAAAGTCTTCGGTGGCGGGATCTGGCCACTGCCGGGTCAGCGTGAGGCCGGGCGCAACAAGTTCAGCACGTTCTGGCACCGCGACGCCTCGGGCAAACTGGCGGTGAATACCTTCTGGAACAGCGACGCGGCGCCCAACTACTACGACCAGAGCTGGTACAAGGGCGGCATGCAGACTCCGCGCGGCCAGTGCGCCTGGGCCGCTGCCTATAAAGATGACGCGAGTGCCGAGCCGCGCACCAACTGCGCCATGGCGATCCAGAAAAACGGTGCAGCGTGGGGCGTGTCGACCATCGACGTGACGCTGGGCTTCTTCAACGATCTGGTGGCGCGCAAGGAAAAAGACCTCAACGCCGAAATGCTGATCGTCGAGGCCGACGGCAAGATCATCAGCAACAGCTCGCGCATCAGCGGCCCGATCGTGCTGAAGAACATCAGCGAACTCGCAGCCGGCTCGACCTTCGCCAGTCAGGTCAAGGCTGGCCTGCAGAACCGCGATCAGGCGCAACGCGTCGAGTTCGACAACAACGGCGAAGCCAGCACCTTCTTCATGCGCCCGATCGAAGGCACGCCGTGGTTCCTCGCCACCGCCCTGCCAACGAAAATGCTCACCGCCCAGCGTGACGACGTGCTCAGCAGCCTGAGCCTGTTGCAGATTCCGCTGGTGATTCTGCTGGTGTTGTTGCAGGTGTATGCGATCCGCCAACTGGTGTCGCGGATGAAAGCGCTGAAAGCCAACATCGACTTGCTGTCCAGCGGCGATGCCGACCTGACCCGGCGCATCACCATCCGTGCCGAAGACGAACTGGGCGCCATCGGCCACTCGGTCAACACCTTTATTGCCTACCTGCAGAACATGATCGGTGAAGTCACCCAGGCCACCGGCGCCATGGCTTCGAGCCTGGACGACCTGCAGCGTACGTCGGCCAACACCAGCCAGATTCTGCTGCGCCACGCTTCGGAAACCGATCAGACCGTTACCGCCATCACCGAAATGAGCTCGACGGCCGAAAGCGTCGCACAGAATGCCGCTGAAACCGCTGCGTTCACCCAGCGCGCCAACGAAAACGCCGATCGCTCACGGGTGGTGGTCGGTGAAGCGACCAACAGCGTGGTGGCCTTGATCGACGAAGTGGCCAGCGCCACCCAGAAAGTCGAGAGCATGCAGCAGGACGCGCAGCGCATCACCGAGATTCTCGGGGTGATCGGCGCAATCGCCGGGCAGACCAACCTGCTGGCGCTCAACGCCGCCATCGAAGCCGCCCGGGCCGGTGAACAGGGTCGCGGTTTTGCCGTGGTCGCCGACGAAGTCCGCGCCCTCGCCGCTCGCACCCAGGCCAGCACCTCGGAAATCAACGAGATGTTGACCCGCCTGACCCAAGGCGTGAGCTCGTCGGTCAGCGCCATGGAAAACACTCAGGCCAGCTGCCAGTCCGCCGCTGACGCCACGGCGCGGGTCAACTCCGGTCTGGATGAAATGGCCGGTTCGGTCAGCCACATCAACAGCCTCAGCACCCAGATCGCCACCGCTGCCGAACAGCAGAGTGCGGTCACCGAAGAGATCAACCGCAGCATGGTGCAGATCCGCCACATGGTCGAAGAACTGGTGCACAGCGGCCAGGCCAGCGAACTCAACACCCGCCAGCTGCTGGAAGCCAACAACCGGGTGAGCGCGATCATGGGGCGGTTCAAGGTTCGGTGAGTCCCCTACCAGTCTATTGTGGCGAGGGAGCTTGCTCCCGCTGGGTCGCGAAGCGGCCCCAACTCTGGCAGCGCAATAAACAGGAAGCCGAAATTGACCGATTGGCGACTGCTGCGCAGCCGAGCGGGAGCAAGCTCCCTCGCCACAGAGCGCATCTCCATTCCGCCTGACAGATTTGTAATCTCCCGCTCAGCAGGCTGTCAGGCTTGATCCATGATCATCCTGCCAGCCTGCCTTGTATCAACTTGAAACACTCCGTTGATGCCCGGCAGGATAATCCGGTCAAAATACTTTCCTTTTTGACCGTCATCCTTGTCGAGAGCCCACCATGCGAACCTCCCTGCGACTGGCCGCCCTCAGCGCCCTGCTCCTGTCCTCCCTGGCCCAGGCCGCCGAGCTGATCCCGATCGAAGTGCACCGCGACGCCAATTGCGGCTGCTGCAAGAAATGGATCAGCCACCTCGAAGCCAACGGCTTCAAAGTCGAAGACCATGTCGAAAGCGACATGAGCAGCTTCAAGCAGCAACACGGCGTGCCACCGCGCCTGGGCTCGTGCCATACCGCGCTGATCAACGGCAAGTTCGTCGAAGGCCACGTGCCGGCGGAACAAGTGCTGGCCCTGAGCAAGCGTGACGATCTGCTGGGTATCGCCGCACCGGGCATGCCCATGGGGTCACCGGGCATGGAAATGGACGGTATGGGCGATGCCTATCAAGTGATCGGCCTGAAAAAGGACGGCACGGATGTGGTGGTGGCAGACTACCCGGCCCACTGATGGCTGCCGGTTACGTCGGGCTGTTCGCGGCGGCGTTCGGCGCTGCGACGCTGTTGCCGCTGCAATCCGAAGCGCTGCTGGTCGGGCTGATCGCCAGCGACCGTTACTGGCTCTGGGGCCTGCTGGGCGTGGCGACGCTGGGCAATGTCCTTGGTTCGCTGGTCAACTGGTGGCTGGGGCGCGGCCTCGAACGCTTTCAGGATCGACGCTGGTTTCCCGTCAGCCCAAAAAACATGGCCACCGCGCGCAAACACTACGAGCGCTATGGTCACTGGTCGCTGCTACTGAGTTGGCTGCCGGTGATCGGTGATCCGCTGACCCTGATCGCCGGCGTCATGCGCGAGCCGCTCGGGCGCTTTCTGCTGATCGTCACGCTGGCCAAAGCTGCGCGTTACACCGTGGTGGCGATGCTGACCCTGGGCTGGCTCGGTTGAACATTCCGGCCATGGCGTTGCCTGTGGTTAACGTCGCCCTAATCCGGGCGTTCCAGCATCGGCCGATTTCCATGGAGTTTGCCCTTATGTCCGTCACGCTATCCCGCTGGCTGCCCGGCCTGGTCCTGACTGCTGCGCTGCCGCTGTTCGCCCACGCTGCCGCGCCCACTGAAACTGCACCCGCCGATGGCCAGACCTATGGCCCGGAGCTGCAAGGTTTCCAATACCCCTACACGCTCAAACACTTTGCCTTTCAGTCCCAAGGTAAATCCCTGCAAATGGGCTACATGGACGTCGCCGCTCACGGCAAGGCCAACGGGCGCACCGTGGTGCTGATGCACGGCAAGAACTTTTGCGCCGCCACCTGGGACATTTCGATCAAGGCCTTGAGCGAGGCCGGTTACCGGGTCGTCGCGCCGGATCAGATCGGCTTCTGCACCTCCAGCAAACCCGATCACTACCAGTACAGCTTCCAGCAACTGGCGACCAACACCCAACAGCTGCTCAAGGCCCTCGGCATTCAGAAAGCCACCCTGCTCGGCCATTCCACCGGCGGCATGCTCGCCACTCGCTACGCGCTGCTGTTCCCGGATCAGGTCGAACAACTGGCGCTGGTCAATCCGATCGGCCTGGAAGACTGGAAAGCCCTCGGCGTGCCGTACCGCACCGTTGATCAGTGGTATCAACGTGAACTGAAAGTCACCGCCCAAGGCATTCGCGACTACGAGCGCAACACCTATTATGACGGCCGCTGGAAACCCGAATTCGACCGCTGGGTCGACATGCTCGCCGGCCTGAGCAATGGCCCGGGCAAAACCCAGGTGGCGTGGAACTCGGCGCTGATCTACGACATGATCTTCACCCAACCGGTGTACTACGAGTTCAAGGACCTGAAGATGCCGACCCTGCTGTTGATCGGCACGTCCGACACCACGGCCATCGGCAAGGACCTCGCGTCCCCCGAGGTCAAGGCGAAAATCGGCCACTATGAGGTGCTCGGCAAGCAGGTCGCCAAGCTGATTCCACAATCGACACTGGTGGAATTCCCCGGCCTCGGCCACGCGCCGCAGATGGAAGAACCGGCGAAGTTTCACCAGGCCTTGCTCGGCTGGCTGAACAACACCAATCCCGTTCGTTGATGAGGTAAGGCTGATGGCGGTGCAGATTGCAGTGATCGATGACTGGCAGGACGTGGCACGGGACGTGGTCGACTGGTCGGTGCTCGACAGCATTGGCGAAGTGACGTTTGTGCATGACTACCCGGCAGACAACGCCACACTGGCCGAGCGACTGGGCCAGTACCAGGTGATCTGCGTGATGCGCGAGCGCACGCGTTTCGACCAGGACCTGCTGCAGCGCCTGCCCAACCTCAAGCTGCTGGTCACCGGCGGCATGCGTAACGCAGCGCTGGACATGCCGGCGGCCGCCAGCCTCGGGATCAAGGTCTGCGGCACCGACAGCTACAAACACGCGGCGCCGGAACTGACCTGGGCCTTGATCATGGCGGCCACGCGCAATCTGCTGAACGAAGCCAATTCCCTGCGCGCCGGTGGCTGGCAGCAAGGGCTGGGCGGTGACCTGCACGGCAAGACGTTGGGCATCCTCGGTCTGGGCAGCATCGGCCAGAAGGTCGCGCAATTCGGCCAGGTGTTCGGCATGCGCGTGATTGCCTGGAGCGAAAACCTCACCGCCGAGCGCGCACAGCATGTCGGCGTGACCTACGTCAGCAAGCAGGAATTGTTCGAACAGGCCGACGTGCTCTCGGTGCACCTGGTACTCAGCGAGCGCAGCCGCGGGTTGGTCGACGCACAGGCGCTGGACTGGATGAAACCCACCGCGCTGCTGGTCAACACCGCCCGTGGGCCGATCGTCGATGAAGCGGCGCTGATCAAGGCGTTGCAGAAACAGAAGATCGCCGGCGCGGCGCTGGATGTGTTCGATCAGGAGCCGCTGCCTGAACTGCACCCGTTTCGCACATTGGACAATGTGCTGGCCACGCCACATGTGGGGTATGTCAGCCGGCAGAACTATGCGCAGTTCTTTGCGCAGATGATCGAGGATATTCAGGGGTGGGCCGCCGGGCATCCGCTGCGCCTGTTGAATTGATCGCAACATTTCGATTGCGGTGAATTGACTGACGCCTTCGCGAGCAAGCCCGCTCCCACATTGGAAATGCGTCGTACACAAATCAACTGTGGGAGCGGGCTTGCTCGCGAAGGGGCCTTAATAGACAACACATCAACAAATTGACCGCACCACAACAGTGCACCCTGCCATTCCACCAGCACAAAATCGTGACCAACCAGTCACCGTTTTAGCCCTCTCCCTCAAAAAAACCTGCCCTTCGTCGGTGCGTTCCTGCCTGCACACCACGGATTTCGCTGCCTGCCAACCGATTGTCGAACAATTTATCCGTTTGCTCTCGCCCGCTCTAGGATCTGGCCTAGACTGACTTTCGCGGATTAAAACCGGCCAGTCACAAACCCGAAAAATTGTCGAAACTTTTGCAGATGGCGGCGGGTCATCTGAAAGGCAGGGTCAACGCGACTGGTGCAATCCTTGCAACGGCCCCTTCACCCATTCTGCTTGCACGTGTTGGGTAGCGTTTGCTCACCGATGCGTGGCGCGTTTGCGCCCGGCCACAGGATTTGGCCATAGCTTGTTCGATACAAGAATCAGATCAACGACACGGGAGATTCATATGATCAGTGCGGCATTGGATATTCAGGGAGAGCGTGCTCAGCAGGCGGTTGGTGAATCGAGCACGGTGAGTCTTCCCGGCAGCCGGTCGATCAACGTCCCGGGCACCAAAACGCTGACGCCGGTCGCCAGCCAGAATCCCAACAAGAAGAAAGTGTTGTTCGTGACCTCGGAAATCGCCGATCTGGTGAAGACCGGTGGTCTGGGGGACGTCTCCGCCGCCCTGCCCCGCGCCATGGCGCACCTGCACGATGTGCGCGTGTTGATCCCCGGTTACCCGCAGGTGATGCACAGCGAGAACCCGATCCACATCATCGGTGAGCTCGGCGGGCATGCCGCATTGCCTCCGTGCAAGATCGGGCGTATGGACATGCCGGACGGGCTGGTGATCTACGTGCTGATCTGCCCCGAGTTGTATGAGCGTGAAGGCTCGCCGTACGGTGCCAACAACGGCCGCGACTGGCCGGACAACCATATTCGTTTCGCCCGCCTGGGCCTGGCCGCTGCCGACATCGCCGCCAACCTCGCACAAATTCACTGGTGCCCGGATCTGGTGCACGCCCACGACTGGCCCGCCGGTCTGGCCCCTGCCTATATGCACTGGCGCGGGCAGCGCACGCCCACTCTGTTCACCATTCACAACCTCGCCTACCAAGGCGTGACCAGCCTCGGCTCGTGCCCGGAGCTGGGTATTCCGACCCACGCCCTGCAACAGGAAGGCATGGAGTTCTACGGCAAGATGTCGTTCCTCAAGGCCGGCATGGCCTATTCGAGCCACATCACCACCGTCAGCGCGACCTATGCGCAGGAAATCACCACCCCGGATTTCGGCTGCGGTCTCGATGGCTTTCTCGCCGCCAAGACCCAGCAAGGCTTGCTCAGCGGCATCCCCAACGGCATCGACGAGAGTTGGGACGCGGCCACTGATCCGCACCTGTTCGCGCCGTTCGCCATCGGCGACTGGGAAGGCAAAGCGATCAATGCCGCCCATGTACGTGAACTGTTTGGCTTGAAAGATTCCAGCGGCCCGCTGTTTGCCGTGGTCTCGCGTCTGGTTTATCAGAAAGGTCTGGACCTGACTGAAGCCGTCTCCGAATACATCGTGCAGAACGGCGGCCAGATCGCAATCATCGGCCGTGGCGAGCCGGAAGAAGAACAGGCCATGCGTGAACTGGCGCTGCGCTTCCCCGGGCAGATCGGCGTACGCATCGGCTTCAATGAAACCGACGCCCGGCGCATGTTCGCCGGCAGCGATTTCCTGCTGATGCCGTCGCGTTATGAACCCTGCGGCCTGAGCCAGATGTACGCCCAGCGCTTCGGCTCTTTGCCCGTGGCGCGCAATACCGGCGGCCTGGCCGACACCATCGAGAACGGCGTCACCGGTTTCCTCTTCGACGAATCCACTGTCGAGAGCTACCGCGAAGCCCTGAGCCGCGCGTTCAAGGTCTTTGCCTTTCCCGAACTGCTCAATGCCATGCGTTGCCGAGCGATGGCCGCGCCGTTCAACTGGTGCAAAGCGGTCGAACCCTACGCCGAACTCTACGAACAACTGGTCGCCAAGGCGCTGGGTAAAGCCGGCCACAAATAACTCAGGGAGCTTTTCACCATGCCGTTACGGACCCAAGAAAACTGGCCCCACGGCGCGATCATGCAGGACGCCGAACACACTCAGTTTGCGCTGTGGGCACCGGATGCGTTTTACGTCAGTGTCGAACTTGAAGACGGCCAGTCCTTGCCGATGTTACCGCAGGCCGATGGCTGGTTCGTGATCAAGACCCGGTGCCCGGCGGGCACCCGCTACCGCTTCAACATCGATGGTGAACTGGAGGTGCCCGACCCGGCCTCCCGCGCCCAGGATGGCGACCTTGACCGCCACAGTGTGGTGGTCGATCCGCTGGCCTATGACTGGCGCCACACCACCTGGAACGGCCGGCCGTGGAGCGAAGCGGTGATCTACGAGCTGCATGTCGGCGCATTCGGCGGCTTTGCCGAGGTCGAACAGCATCTGGCGCGCCTCGCTGAACTGGGCATCACCGCCATCGAACTGATGCCGCTCGCGCAATTCCCCGGCACGCGCAACTGGGGCTACGACGGCGTACTGCCCTACGCCCCGCAAGCCTCCTATGGCACCCCGGAACAACTCAAGCACCTGATCGACAGCGCCCACGGCCATGGTCTGGCGGTGATTCTCGACGTGGTCTACAACCACTTCGGCCCCGACGGCAACTACCTCGGGCGCTACGCCAAAGGTTTTTTCCGCGAAGACAAGCACACGCCCTGGGGCGCGGCGATCGATTTCCGCCGCCGTGAAGTGCGGGACTTCTTCATTGAAAACGCGCTGATGTGGGTGCTCGAATACCGCTTCGACGGACTGCGCCTGGACGCGGTGCACGCCATCGAAAGCCCGGACTTCCTGCCCGAACTGGCGCAGCGTATTCGTCAGCAGATCGATCCAAGCCGTCACGTCTGGCTGACCGTCGAAAACGAGCTCAACCAGTCGAGCTTGCTTGAAGAGGATTACGACGCGCAGTGGAACGACGACGGCCACAACGCCCTGCACGTGCTGCTGACCGGCGAAACCGACGCCTACTACGCTGACTATGCGCTGCAACCCACCGAACAACTGGTGCGCTGCCTAAGCCAGGGCTTCGTGTTTCAGGGCCACATCACCCGCCACGGCGAACCGCGCGGCGAGCCGAGCGAACACCTGCCCTCCACCGCTTTCATCCTGTTCCTGCAGAACCACGACCAGATCGGCAACCGGGCTTTCGGCGAACGTCTGCATCACCTGGCCGATCCACGCGCGGTGCAGGCCGCCACCGTGCTGTTGCTGCTGTCACCGATGATTCCGCTGATGTTCATGGGCGATGAGTACGCGGCCGAGCAACCGTTTCTGTTTTTCACCAGCCACCACGGTGAACTGGCGGATCTGGTGCGCGAAGGTCGGCGCAATGAATTCGCCGGGTTCAGCGCCTTCGCCGATCCGCACAAACGCGAAAAAATTCCCGATCCGAATGCCGAGCAGACCTTCCACGCCTCGCAGCCTCGCCTGGTCGGCAACGGCAGCGCAAAACAGCAGGAAACCCTCACGCTGTACCGGCAACTGCTGCAATTGCGCCACCGCTACATCATTCCCAATCTATCCGGCACCCAGGCGCTCGGGGCGCACATGCTCGGCTTCGGTGCGGTCAGTGCACGCTGGCGCCTGGGCGATGGCAGTGAGCTGCGAATTGACCTGAACCTCAGCGATACGCCAGTGGTCAACCCTGCACAGACCGACGCCGTGTGGCTGTTTCAACAGCCGCCCGCCGTTGCCCTGTCGGAACCGGGCGTACTGCCCGCGTATTGCGCGCTTGTCAGCCTCACGGCCGCAACCCCCTTGCAACCTCTGGATGGAGAGCGCCTATGAGCGATGCGCAACTGGAAATACTCGCAAGCCGCGCCGGCCTCGCCGTCGACTGGATCGACGCCAACGGCCGCCCGCAGAAAGTCGCCCCGGCGGTGCTGCGCAATGTTCTCACCGGCCTGGGTCATCCGGCCAATACCGCGCAGGAAATCGACGCCAGCCTGCTGCAACTGCAACAGGTGCAACAGGATCGCCACCTGCCGCCGCTGTTGACCGCAGATGTCGGAATCAGCGTTGATCTGGCCCGCTATTTCGAGCCTGAAACGCCTTGCGAAATCCACCTTGAAGACGGTTCACGGCTTAACCTCAAACTCGACGCCGAAGCGAAACTGCCCGGTTTGATCCCGGTCGGTTATCAGCAGGTGCACATCGCCGACCAATATTTCACCCTGGCCGTGGCCCCCGAGCGCTGCTTCAGCGTCGGCGATGCGGTAGACAACCCGATCCCTCGCGTCTGGGGGTTGAGCGCGCAGTTGTACAGTCTGCGCCGCCCCGGCGACTGCGGCTTTGGCGACACACAGGCGCTGGAAGAACTGGCGCGGGTGGCCGGCGAGCGCGGTGCCGATGCGCTGGCAATCAGTCCGTTGCATGCGATGTTCAGCGCCGACACCGGACGCTACAGCCCCTATTCGCCGTCCAGCCGCCTGTTTCTCAACGCCTTGTATGCCGCACCGGGCGCCATCCTTGGCGAACGCGCCCTGCGTGATGCGATCGACGCCAGCGGTCTGGCCGAGCAATTCCGGCAACTGGAAGACTTGAAGCTGATCGACTGGCCCGCGGCCGCCGACGCCAAACAGAAATTGCTGCAAGCCTTGTACGATGGTTTCGTCGCGGGCGAGCACCCGTTGCATCCGGACTTCGCCAGTTTCCGCCATGCCGGTGGCGAAGCCCTGGAAAACCACTGCCGCTTCGAAGCTATTCAGGAAATGCGCGCCGCCCGTGGCGAAAGCCTCGACTGGCGCGAATGGCCGGCACACTGGCATGAGCCGCGCGGCGCCGCCCTCGAAGCCTTTGCCGAGGAATACGCCGAACGCATCAGTTACTTCGCCTTTTGCCAGTGGTTGATCCACCGCTGCCTGGAGCGCGCGCAAACGGCTGCGCGCAGCGCCGGCATGGGCATCGGCCTGATCGCTGATCTCGCGGTCGGTGCCGACGGCGCCGGCAGCCAGGCCTGGAGCTTTCAGGACGAACTGCTCGCCTCGCTCACCGTTGGCGCGCCGCCAGACATTCTCAACCGCTCCGGTCAGGGTTGGGGGATTTCCGCGTTCTCCCCCGAAGGCCTGATCCGCAACGGCTTTCGTGCGTTCATCGACATGTTGCGCGCCAACTTCGCCCACGCTGGCGGGCTGCGCATCGACCATGTCATGGGCCTGCAACGCCTGTGGGTGATCCCCAACGGCGCGGCGCCGGCCGATGGCGCTTATCTGTATTACCCGTTTGACGATCTGCTGCGCCTGCTGACCCTTGAGTCCCATCGGCATCAGGCGATCGTCCTCGGCGAAGACCTCGGCACCGTGCCCGACGGTCTGCGCGAAAAACTGAGTGCGCGGGCGATCCTCGGCATGCGCGTGCTGCTGTTCGAACAGGACAACACGTATTTCAAACCGATCCTCGACTGGCCGGACAACGCGCTAGCGACCACCAGCACCCACGATCTGCCGACGCTCAACGGTTGGTGGCATGGTCGCGATATCGACTGGAACGCGCGTCTGGAATTTGTCGACGCCAACGGTGAAATCGAATGGCGCCGCCATCGCCAGCGCGAGCGCGAAGGCCTGCGCGGGGCCTTGAGCCAAGACCCGCAAAACTTCCGCGAAGAATCCCACGAAGCCGATCAAGTGGTCGATGCCAGCGTGCGTTTCCTCGGTCATACCCGCGCACCGCTGGTGTTGCTGCCGCTGGAAGATGCGCTGGGCATCGACGAGCAGGCCAACCTGCCGGGCACCATCGACAGCCACCCGAACTGGTCGCGACGCCTGCCCGGCAACAGCGAAGCCTTGCTTGATGGCGCCGATGCCGCGCGCCGTCTGGAACTGCTGGCCTGTGCCCGCCTGCAAGCTGCCGAGCGTGACCAATGAACCAGACCCTCATCCAACCCCTGCGTGCCACCCTGCGCCTGCAATTTCACAAGGGTTTCACTCTGGAACAGGCGGTGCCGCTGGTGCCGTACTTTGCCCGCCTCGGCATCAGCCACATTTATGCCTCACCGCTGCTCGCGGCCCGCGCCGGCTCGATGCACGGCTACGACGTGGTCGACCCGACGCAAGTCAATCCGGAACTCGGCGGCGAACCGGCGCTGCGGCGTCTGGTCAGCACCCTGCGCGAACACGGCATGGGCCTGATCCTCGACATCGTCTCCAACCACATGGCCGTCGGCGGCGGTGACAACCCGTGGTGGCTCGATCTGCTGGAATGGGGCCGACTGAGCCCTTACGGCGAGTTCTTCGACATCCAGTGGCACTCACCCGACCCGTTGATGGAAGGCCAATTGTTGCTGCCGTTTCTCGGCAGCGATTACGGCGTCGCGCTGCAAGAAGGCACGCTGAAACTGCGCTTTGATGCGCAGCAAGGTCGCTTCCACGTCGAGCATTACGAGCACCACTTTCCGATCTGCCCGAATGACTACGGCGAGTTGCTCAAACCGCTCGAAGCGCTGAAATCCCTGGCCGATCGTTTCAGCACCCTCAGCTACCAGACTGACGCCCATGCGCTGGCGATGCCGCTCAAGGCTGAATTGAAGGAGCTGGCAAGCGATCCGCAAATTCTCGCCGCGATCGAGGAAAGTCTCGCGCATTACGACTCCACGACTGCAGAAGGCTTCGACAAGCTGCACCAGTTGCTCGAACGCCAGAGCTACCGTCTCGCCAGTTGGCGCACCGCTGCGGACGACATCAACTGGCGGCGCTTTTTCGACATCAACGAACTCGGCGGTCTGCGCGTCGAGCGTCCGGCCGTGTTCGAAGCCACTCACGGCAAGATCTTTCAGTTGATCGCCGAAGGCCTGGTCGACGGTTTGCGTATCGACCACATCGATGGCCTCGCCGACCCGCGTGGCTATTGCCGCAAGTTACGCCGGCGCCTCGATTTGCTTGCGCCGGGTCGGCACTTGCCGATCTACGTCGAGAAGATTCTCGGCGAAGGCGAAACCCTGCGCACAGATTGGGCGGTGGATGGCAGCACCGGTTACGAGTTCATGAATCAACTGTCGTTGCTGCAACACGACCCGGCTGGCGAACACGTCCTCGGCGACCTCTGGCAGCGACGCACCGAGCGTCCGGCGGCGTTCATTGAAGAAGCGCAACTGGCGAGGCAACAGATCCTCAACGGCTCGCTGGCCAGCGATTTTGAAAGCGTCGCCCAGGCGCTGCTGCAAGTGGCGCGCGACGACCTGATGACCCGTGACCTGACCCTCGGCGCAATCCGCCGGGTGTTGCAGGCGCTGATCGTGCATTTCCCGGTGTATCGCACTTACATCAATGCGCTGGGTCGTGCGGCTCAGGATGAACAGTTCTTCCAGCAGGCCATGGACGGCGCGCGGCAGACGCTGGGCGAAGGCGACTGGCCGGTGCTTGACTGTGTGGCGGCCTGGCTCGGTGGCACGCCCTGGCGGCAAAAGCCGCGCGGGCGCTCGCGCAAGATCCTCAAGCACGCCTGCGTACGCTTCCAGCAGCTGACGTCGCCGGCAGCGGCCAAAGCCGTGGAAGACACCGCGTTGTATCGCTCGGCGGTGCTGCTGTCGCGCAATGACGTCGGCTATAACACCGAGCAGTTCAGCGCGCCGGTCAGCGACTTCCATGCGGTCAATCAGCAACGCCTGGACGCGTTCCCCGACAACTTGCTGGCCACCGCCACCCACGACCACAAACGTGGCGAAGACACCCGTGCACGACTGGCAGTGCTCAGCGAACGCAGCCACTGGTATGCCGAACAGGTCGAGTTGTGGCGCGCCCTCGCCCGGCCGCTGCGCGACGATGATCAAGTGCCGTCGTCCGGCGATGAACTGATCCTTTATCAGGCGCTGCTCGGCAGCTGGCCGCTGCAATTGCGTGATGAAGATCAGGCAGGTTTCAGCGACTACGCCGAGCGCATCTGGCAGTGGCAACAGAAAGCCCTGCGCGAAGCCAAGTTGCAAAGCAGCTGGAGCGCGCCGAACGAGGCCTACGAAAACGCTGCGCAGACGTTCACCCAACGCCTGCTCACCGGTGCTGAAGGCGAGCTGCTGCGCGCCGCGCTGAGCAAGACCGTCAACAGCATCGCGGCGGCCGGTGCCCTCAACAGTCTGGCGCAAACCTTGCTGCGCATGACCGTGCCGGGGGTGCCGGATCTGTATCAAGGCAACGAGTTCTGGGACTTCAGCCTGGTCGATCCGGACAACCGCCGGCCGGTGGATTACGCCGCGCGCGCGCAAGCTCTGGACGGACACGCGCCGCTCCCGGAGCTGCTGGCGAACTGGCGTGACGGGCGCATCAAGCAAGCGTTGATCGCCCAGGTGTTGAACCTGCGCGCCGAACACGCCGAGCTGTTTCGCCGGGGCACGTATCAGGCCCTGGAGGTGCTGGGCGAGCAGGCGCACAACGTGCTCGCATTCGCCCGTGAGCACGAGGGCCGCTACGCCATCGTGATCTTGCCGATCCGCTGCGCGACGTTGCTGGAAAACAGTGCCGTGCCACAGGTGGATGCGCTGCGCTGGGGCGATACACGGGTGGTTTTACCGTTCGCCGCCTCTGACACAAACCTGAAGGGACTTTTTCACAGCAGCGCAGTCACAAAAAACAGGGAGCTGAACGTCAGCGCCGCGCTGGGGGATTTCCCGGTCAATCTGTTTACCCAACTCTTTACGTAACGACGAGTTCAGTTCAGGAGCATTGCGATGAGTACCGACGATAAACGCATCCGCGAGTTTGCCTATCAGATCTGGGAATCGGAGGGCAAACCTGAAGGTCATGAAGCGCGTCATTGGGAAATGGCGCGCAAACTGGCCGAAGCCGAGGCCCTCGCGCCGAAGAAGTCGCCAAAGGCTGCGGGCAGCAAAACTGCCGGCAAGACTGCGACCGGCAAAGCCACCGAAAGCAAGACCCCGGCGGCCAAGCCCAAGGCGCCTGCGGACGCCAAAGCCAAGCCTTCCAGCGCCGCCAAAGTGATTCCACCGGGCGAAAAAGCCGCCGAGAAAAAGCCGCGCGCCCCACGCAAGCCCCCGGCCAACTGACACACCCGGATTATTGAACTGAATGACCGTGTGGCGGGTTCGCTCGCCACCGAGGACTCACTCGTCCTCAAGAAACATACAACCTTCCTGTAGGAGTGAGCCTGCTCGCGATAGCGATGTATCAGGCGAAATCGCGATTGAATGTCAGACCGCTATCGCGAGCAGGCTCACTCCTACAAGGTTTTGTATCAGCCGAGAATTTCCCCGATTTGCAGGAGCAATCATGACCCGTCCAAAGAATGCCGAGCCCGCAGCGCACGCTGAACCTTCGAGAATCCGTGAAGGCCTGCCCTTCCCGCTCGGTGCGACCTGGGATGGTCTGGGGGTTAACTTTGCACTGTTTTCCGCCAATGCCACCAAGGTTGAACTGTGCATTTTCGACGATGCCGGCGAAGTCGAACTCGAGCGCATCGAACTGCCGGAATACACCGATGAGATCTATCACGGCTATCTGCCCGATGCCCATCCCGGGCTGATCTACGGCTACCGCGTGTATGGCCCGTATGACCCGGCGAACGGCCATCGCTTCAACCACAACAAACTGTTGATCGACCCGTACGCCAAACAACTGGTCGGCGAGTTGAAATGGTCCGAGGCGCTGTTCGGCTACACCATCGGCCACCCCGACGCCGACCTCAGTTTCGATGAACGCGACAGCGCGCCGTTTGTGCCCAAGTGCAAGGTCATCGACCCGGCGCACACCTGGGGCAACGACCATCGGGTCAGCGTGCCGTGGGACAAAACCATCATTTATGAAACCCACGTACGCGGCATCAGCATGCGTCACCCTTCGGTGCCGGAGAACGTGCGCGGTACCTTTGCCGGGTTGATGGTCGACGACGTGCTCGAACACATCCGCAAACTCGGCGTGTCGAGTGTGGAACTGCTGCCGATCCATGCCTTCGTCAACGACCAGCATTTGCTGCACAAGGGCATGACCAACTACTGGGGCTACAACAGCATCGCCTTCTTCGCCCCGGACCCGCGTTACCTGGCCAGCGGCAAGATCGCCGAGTTCAAGGAGATGGTCGCGCACCTGCACGAGGCCAATCTGGAAGTGATTCTCGACGTGGTCTACAACCACACCGCCGAGGGCAACGAACAAGGTCCGACCCTGTCGATGCGCGGCATCGACAACGCCTCCTACTACCGCCTGATGCCGGACGACAAGCGCTATTACATCAACGATTCCGGAACCGGTAACACCCTCGACCTCAGTCACCCGTGCGTGTTGCAGATGGTCACCGATTCGCTGCGCTACTGGGCCAGCGAGATGCATGTCGACGGTTTCCGCTTCGATCTGGCAACCATTCTCGGGCGCTATCACGACGGTTTCGACGAGCGTCACAGCTTCCTCGTCGCCTGCCGTCAGGACCCGGTGCTGCGTCAGGTGAAAATGATCGCCGAGCCGTGGGACTGCGGCCCCGGTGGCTATCAGGTCGGCCACTTTCCGCCGGGCTGGGTCGAGTGGAACGACAAATTCCGCGACACCGTGCGCGCGTTCTGGAAAGGCGACGACGGCCAGGTTGCCGACTTCGCCAGCCGCATGACCGCGTCCGGCGAGATGTTCAACCAGCGCGGACGGCGGCCGTACTCGTCGGTGAACTTCATCACCGCCCACGACGGTTTCACCCTCAACGATCTGGTGTCGTACAACGACAAGCACAACGAAGCCAACGACGAGAACAACCAAGACGGCAGCAACAACAACCTGTCGTGGAACCACGGCGTCGAAGGCCCGACCGACGATCCCGAGATCAATGCGCTGCGCCATCGGCAGATGCGCAACTTCTTCGCCACGCTGCTGCTGTCGCAGGGCACGCCGATGATCGTTGCCGGCGACGAATTCGCCCGCACGCAGGACGGCAACAACAACGCCTATTGCCAGGACAGCGAGATTGGCTGGGTCAACTGGGACCTGAGCGAGGACGGCAAGGCGCTGCTCAAATTCGTCAAACGCCTGATCAAGTTGCGTATGGCTTATCCGATCCTGCGTCGCGGGCGTTTCCTGGTCGGCGAGTACAACGAGGACATCGGCGTCAAGGACGTCACCTGGCTGGCGCCGGACGGCACCGAGATGACCACCGAACACTGGCACGACGCGAATAACCGTTGCCTGGGCATGCTCCTTGATGGTCGCGCACAGGAAACCGGGATCCGCCGCAAGGGTGCCGATGCGACATTGCTGTTGGTGGTCAACGCCCACCACGACATCGTCAACTTCAGCCTGCCAGAAGTGCCGGAAGGCAGTTTCTGGACCTGCATGATCGACACCAATCAGCCATCAATTCGCGGTCAGGAACGCTTCGAGTTCGGCCATGAATATTCGGTCACCGGGCGCTCGCTGCTGCTGTTCGAACTGCAACGCGAAGAAGAAGACTGATATGGACCTGCACAGTTATCTGGCGCGCCGCCCGCCGGACTATCACGACACCGCCGCACTCGGCCATTGCCTGCGGGCGCTGGTCGAGGCCGGCCTGGATCAGTTGCCGTTGCCCGGCAGCGGCCGCACGCTGGAGCGCTTTCAGCGTCTGGCCGAAGTCGGCGGACACGATCTGGGCTTGTGTAAACTCTACGAAGGCCACACTGACGCATTGGCGATCATCGAACAGCTCGGTGGCTCGCCCACACCGGGCAGCACTTGGGGCATGTGGGCGGCTGAACCACCGCAGGCTCGGGTGCAGGTGCGACCGGCCGGGCACATGGTGCGCCTCGACGGGCGCAAGGCCTGGTGCTCGGGGGCGGCGGTGCTCAGCCATGCGCTGCTCACCGCGTGGGACGCCGAAGACCATCAGCAACTGGTCGCTGTGGCACTTGATCAACCGGGCGTGACCATCACCGATCAGGGCTGGCAAGCGGTCGGCATGGGAGCCACCGGCAGCGTCGAAGTGTTGTTCGACGGCGCCGAAGCCCAGGCCATCGGCGAACCCGGCAACTACCTGAATCGTCCGGGTTTCTGGCAAGGCGGGATCGGTATTGCCGCTTGCTGGTACGGCGCGGCACGGCAGATCGCCGAGGCGCTGCGTCAACACTGCGCGCAACGTGAGGAACCGCATGCCCTCGCCCACCTCGGCGTGGTCGATTCAGCACTTTACTCAGCCGCCAATGTGCTGCGTTTCAGTGCGCTGCACATCGATGCGCATCCCGAAGCCGATGCCGAACTGTTGGCCCGGCGCGCCCGCGCTGTGGTCGAGCAATCGGCTGAGCAAGTGATGCGCGAGACCGGGCGGGCGCTGGGTGCGGGGCCGTTCTGCAAGGACCGGCACTTCGCCCGGTTGAGCGCCGATCTGCCGGTGTTCCTGCGCCAGAGCCATGCCGAGCGTGATCTGGCCGCTCTCGGCCAGTCGCTGGCTGAACACCCCGAGGAGGCCTGGACGCTATGAATGTCGCCAATAAACCCGATCCGATCATCGGCCACCAGGGCACTTCACTGCTGCAATGGCAACATTCGCGGCACCTGGCGGCACTGGACAGCGTCGATGTCCTCAGTCTGGTGCCACCGGGCGCGCGGGCGGTGATCGTCGCCCCGCACCCGGACGACGAAGTGCTCGGCTGCGGCGGTATGTTGCAGTTGCTGGCCGCCGCCGGGCGTCAGTTGCAACTGATTTCGGTCACCGATGGCAGCGCCAGTCATCCCGGCTCCGAGCGCTGGCCGGTAGAACGGCTGAGCGTAGTGCGGCCGCAGGAATCGGCCGAAGCCCTGCGCCGCCTCGGCGTGCCGTTGCACCGGATGAAATGGCTGCGCGGCGGTTTCAGCGATAGCCAGGTCGCCGCAGATGAGCCGTCTCTGGTCGCGTTCATCGAACGCCACCTGCGCCCCGGCGACGTGGTGTTCAGCACCTGGTGCGAGGACGGCCACTGCGATCACGAAGCCGCCGGGCGCGCCAGTATCGAGGCCGCAAGGCGGGTCGGCGCCACCTGCCACGAATTGCCGGTATGGACCTGGCACTGGGCCTCCCCCGAAGACGCTTCGGTACCGTGGCAGCGCGCGCGCAAGATTCTGTTGTCGCCGGAGCAAGTGGCGCGCAAACGCCACGCGGTGCATGCGTTCGCCAGTCAGTTGGAGGGCGATCCGCAAGCCGGGCTGCAACCGGTATTGGCGCCGTACGTGCTGGATCGTCTGCTGCAACCGTTCGAAGTGGTGTTCCTATGAGTGTCGATGATCGTTACTTCGACGGATTGTTCAGCGCTAACGATGATCCCTGGGCCTTCCGCGAGCGCTGGTACGAACAGCGCAAACGCGCGATCACCCTCGCCGCCCTGCCTCGCGCGCATTATCGGGCGATCTTCGAACCCGGCTGCGCCAATGGCGAACTCAGCGCCGAACTCGCCGAGCGCTGCGACCGCCTGCTGTGTTGCGACACCGCCAGTGCCGCGGTGAATCTGGCGCGTACCCGATTGAGCCTGTTTGACCACGCCGAAGTGCGCCAAAGTCGCCTGCCCGGTGACTGGCCGGAGGAAAAATTCGACCTGATTGTATTTAGCGAAATCGGCTACTACCTCGATGCCCAGGATCTGACAGAAGTGATCCGCCGCATCAGTGAATCCCTGACGGCTGACGGCCAGTTGCTGGCCTGCCACTGGCGCCCGCCCATCGATGGCTGCCCGCTCAACGCGCGGCAGGTACATGACCTGATTCACGAGCAATTACCGCTACCGCGTCTGGCGCTGCATCAGGAGTCCGACTTTATCCTTGAAGTCTGGAGCCGTGAGCCGCGCTCGGTGGCCGCATTGGAGGGCCTGCGATGATCGGCATTCTGATTCCCGCGCATAACGAGCAAGACCTGCTGGAACAGTGCCTGACGGCCGCCGTGCGCGCCAGTAAACACGGGCTGCTGGCCGGCGAGCCGGTCGAAGTGCTGGTGGTGCTCGACAGCTGCACCGATCGCTCGGCACAGATCGTCAGCAACTTTCCGGTACTGAGCCTGCACATCGACGCCCGCAACGTCGGCCAGGCCCGGGCCGCTGGCGCGCAGGTGTTGCTGGAGCGTGGCGCGCGCTGGATCTCCTGCACCGACGCCGACAGCCGTGTGGCCGAGGACTGGCTGGTGGCACAGTTGGGGCTGGGGGCGGACGCGGTGTGCGGCACGGTAACTGTCGAACATTGGGATCCGACATTCGACGAAAGCGCGCAAATCCGCTATCACAGTCACTATCAGGCGCGGGACGGGCATCGCCATATCCACGGCGCCAATCTCGGGGTCAGTGCCGATGCTTATCGTTGGGCCGGGGGGTTCGCCCCCTTGACCTGTGATGAGGACGTGCAACTGGTGCGGCAACTGGAATTGCTCGGTGCCGACATCGCCTGGAGCCATCGCCCGCAAGTGCATACCAGCGCCCGTCTGGACAGCCGTGCCCGGGACGGATTCGGGGACTACCTGCGAAAATTGGTACAGTTAGACATAAAAAAAGCGGATCAGATTGATCTGTGACGCGACGAACCGGTTTTCATGAGCAATACTCTGCTGCGCGGCAATCCAGGGTTCGGAGCGTCGCACAGCAATCCATTCGCCTTCACGGGTCGAGCGCACCTGCCTTTCTACGGTGCAGATTCGATTGAGGGCCTGACTCGACAAGGACGTAGCACCCATGAAACCGTTATTCCTCAACGAAAACCCGCCGCCGGTACAGATCTGGAACAGTTCCCCCCAGCTGGACAACATCCCCGTCATCAACACCCATAGCCTCGTTCCCCCCGGTGCTCGCGCCGTCGTCGTCGCCCCGCATCCGGGTGATGAAGTGGTGACCTGTGGCGGGCTCCTGCAATTGCTCTCCAGCCTCGGTCATCCGCTGCAACTGCTGTCGATCACTGATGGCAGCGCCAGCCATCCCGGCTCGCGACAGTGGTCGGAAAAACGCCTGAGCGTGTTCCGTCCGCAAGAGAGCGTCGAAGCCCTGCGTCGGCTCGGCCTGCCGATGCACAGTCTGAAATGGGTGCGCGGCGGGTTCACCGACAACGCGCTGCTCGAGCGCGAGACGGAAATCAGCAGTTTCATCTCACGTTATCTGCGCCCCGGCGACGTGGTGTTCAGCACTTGGCGCAACGACGGCAACGACGACCACGAAGCGGTCGGACGTGCCAGTGCCAACGCGGCGGCGCAAGCCGGAGCCACCTATCACGACGTGGCGGTCTGGGCCTGGCACTGGCCGGAGCGCGAGCAGAGCCTGATCCCTTGGGATCGTGCACGCAAACTGCGCCTCGACACCTGGACCGTGGCGCGCAAAAGCCACGCCACCCACGCCTATGCCAGCCAGCTCAAGGGCGAACCGGCGATCGGCATCGCGCCGATGCTGCCGCCGGTGATCCTGGAACGGATGCGCCTGCCCTACGAAATTGTCTTCATCTGACACACCCATCCCCCGTGGGAGCGGGCTTGCTCGCTAAAGCGTCGGTTCAGACACCAGTGATGTTGAATGTGCCGGCCTGTTCGCGAGCAAGCCCGCTCCCACAGTTGGAATGAGTGCATTCAGGTGGGAGGTTGGTCGGCTGGTAGGCCGCCATCGCTGGCAAGCCAGCTCCCACAATTTGACCGAGTGTATTCAGTTGGGGATTGGTCGACTGTTAGGCCGCTTTCGCGAGCAAGCCCGCTCCCACAGTTGGAATGCGTGCATTCAGTTGGGAGGTTGGTCGGCTTGTAGGCCGTCATCGCTGGCAAGCCAGCTCCCACAATTTGACCGAGTGCATTCAGTTGGGGACTGGTCGACTGTGAGGCCGCTTTCGCGAGCAGGCTCGCTCCCACAGTTGGAATGCGTGCATTCAGGCGGGAGGTTGGTCGGCTGGTAGGCCGCCATCGCTGGCAAGCCAGCTCCCACCATTTGATCGAGTGTATTCAGTTGGGGACTGGTCGACTGTGAGGCCGCTTTCGCGAGCAGGCTCGCTCCCACAGTTGGATTGCGTGCATTCAGGTGGGAATTGGTCAGCGGGTAGGCCGCCATCGCTGGCAAGCCAGCTCCCACCATTTGACTGAGTGCATTCAGTCAGGGATTGGTCGACTGTGAGGCCGCTTTCGCGAGCAGGCTCGCTCCCACAGTTGGAATGAGGACGAAATACAGGGACGGGTTCATGACCCGTCCCTTTCGATTTTTGCACTTCAGGCACAAGCCCGGCCAATCAGCTCCGGCAATCAGTCCCGCGCCAGCGCCTCGATCGGGTCCAGGCGCGATGCATTGCGCGCGGGGACGAAGCCGAAGACGATGCCAATCAACGTCGAGCAGATCACCGCCGTCACGACCGAGGCCATGGAGAACACCATCTCCCATTCCTTGATGAACAGCGAAAACAGGTGGCCGATGGCATACGACAGGGAAATGCCGATGGCCCCGCCGAGCAGGCAGACCATCACCGCCTCCACCAGAAACTGCTGACGGATGTCCGACTGCCGTGCGCCGACCGCCATGCGAATGCCGATCTCGCGGGTACGCTCGGTGACCGACACCAGCATGATGTTCATCACGCCGATGCCGCCGACCACCAGCGAAATCACCGCGATCAGCGACAGCAGCAAGGCCAGCGAGCGGCTGGTTTTCTGCACGGTCTGCATCACGCTGTCGAGGTTATTGGTGTAGAAGTCCTTGATGCCGTGGCGTTGCAGCATCAATTGGGTGACGTGATTTTCCACCACTTTGCTCGACTGGCCGTTCTTGATCCGTACGCTGATGCTGTCGAGGAAGCGTTGGCCCAGAATACGCCCGGCGGCGGTTTCGTAGGGCACCCAGACGTTGAGAGTCTTGCCGGAGGCAAACAGGTTTTTGTTCTCGGCCGCCACGCCGATCACCGTGCACGGCAGGTTGCCGATCAGGATCACCTGGCCCAGCGGATCGACGCCCTCGGCGAACAGCCGATGCCGGGTGTTGTAGTCGATCACCACCACCTGCGCCTGACGCCGGGCGTCGGTTTCGCTGAAGGTGATGCCCGCCTCCAGTTTGATTCCGCGAACCTGGAAATACTGATCACTGACACCGTTGATCTGCGCATCGAGGTCGATGTTGCGATAACGCAGAAGCATGCTGCGACCGACCACCGGGGTGGCGCTGTCGACGTAATACAGCTGATTCAGCGCGGTGACGTCGGCCGGCACCAGTGTCTCGATCGACGCGGCGCGTTTGTCGCCGAAACTGCTGCCGGAATAGATATCGATGGTATTGCTGCCGATCGCCGAAATGTCCTTGAGCACGTAATTTTTCGCGCCCTCGCCGATCGCCGAAATCGACACCACCGAGGTGATACCGATGACGATCCCGAGCATGGTCAGCAAGGTGCGCATGCGGTGCGAAATCAGCGCCACCCAGGCCATGTTGAAGGCTTCCTTGAACAGCCCGAGGCTGGCGACCAAACGGCGTGTCGCCGGTGGTTTGGGCGGCACCTCCTCTTCGTCCGACAGTTGCCCGGTGTCGCGCTGGTTGCGCCGGTCGCTGAGGATTTCACCGTCGCTGACTTCGATGATGCGTTCGGCGTTGGCCGCGACTTTCGGGTCGTGGGTCACCAGAATCACCGTGTGCCCGGCCGCGTGCAGCTCCAGCAGAATACGCATCACCTCTTTGCCGCTGGCGGTGTCGAGGGCGCCGGTGGGTTCGTCGGCGAGAATCACTTCACCGCCATTCATCAAGGCCCGGGCGATACTCACCCGTTGCTGCTGACCGCCGGAGAGCTGGCTCGGGCGATGCGTCAGGTGCCCATCAAGGCCCAGCCGCGCCAGCAATTCGCGGGCGCGGGCGTGGCGCTGCGGTGCGGGGATGCCGGCGTAGATGGCCGGCATCTCGACGTTGTGCATCGCGCTCAGGTGCGGCAGCAAATGATAGCGCTGGAAGATGAAACCGAAGTAATCGCGGCGCAGTTCGGCCAGCGCCTGATCGTCAAGGTCGCGGGTCTCCTGGCCGTTGATCCTGTAGCTGCCGGCAGTGGCGTAATCGAGGCAGCCGAGGATGTTCATCAGGGTTGATTTTCCGGAGCCGGAGGCGCCGATGATCGCCACCATTTCTCCGGCGTTGATCGTCAGGTTGATGTTCTTCAGTGCGAGAAATTCACGGTCGCCGGCGGTAAAACTGCGGGTGATGCCGGTCAGTTGCAGTAACGGCTGCGTCATGCTCAAGCCCCCGCCACGGCGGGCAACGGATCACCGATCACCACCCGCTCGCCTTCGCTGAGGCCCTGATTGATCTGCACTTTGACGTTGTTGTTGATCCCGGTCTGCACGTTGCGCGACTGCGCCTGGCCCTTGGCGTCCAGCACCCGCACCGGAAAGCTGCCATCGGCGTTGCGTGGCCCGAGCGCGGCCACCGGCACGGTCAGCACCGATTGCGCGGTATCGAGGACGATACGCACCTGCGCGGTCATCGAGATGCGCAAGCGATGGTCGGGATTGGGCACCTCGAACAGCGCGTTGTAAAACACTGCGGTATTTTGTTTCGGGGTGCCGGCCGGCGGTGTTTCGAGGAAGTTCTGCGGCGCCGGCTCAGTGCCGCGCAGCTTGCCGTAATAGCGCTTGTCCTCGCCGAGAATAGTGAAATACACCTGCTGCCCCGGCGCGATATGAATCACGTCGGCCTCCGACACCTGGGCCTTGATGGTCATGGTGTCCAGATCCGCCAGTTTCAGCAGGATCGGCGCCAACTGGTTGGCGATCACGGTCTGGCCTTCCTGGGTGACGATGCCGACCACGTCGCCATCGATCGGCGCGACGATCCGCGTATACGCGAGGTTGACCTTGGCGGTGTCGATCTGGATGTGCGCACTTTTGATCTGCGCGTCCAGCGACAGCAGATTGGCCTGCTGCACCTCGTAGTCCGATTGCGCGGTTTCGAAGTCCTGACGCGAGATCGACGCATCTTCCTGCAGGTTCTGATAGCGCTCGTAGATCGCTTTGGTCTGTTTGAGCTGGGCCTGCGTGGCGCGCTTTTGCGCCTGCAGATTTTCCTCATCGACCTGCGCCTGACGCAGGGTGTTCTGCAGCACCAGCGGATCGATCTCGGCCAGCCACTGGCCCTTCTTCACCTTGTCGCCCACCTTGACCTTGAGCGACTTCAACTGCCCCGACACCTGGGCACCGACATCCACCTGCTTGACGCCTTCCAGCAAACCGGTGGCGAGCACGGTGTTTTCGATATCCGAGCGTTCGACCGGGGCGGTCTGGTATTTCGGCGCTTCGGCGGGTGCCTGCACCGTGTACAGCACCAACCCGGCCACCGCCGCCAATGCCAACCCCATACCGACTTTGCGCAACTTCGACTTTTCCATAAATAACCACAAGTCCGTTCAGGGATGAACCCGGCCAGCGGCCGGGTCTTGATAGAACAACCACACTCAGGACAGCACTTCGCCGACCGCCAGCGCCAGACCGTCATGCCACCATGCGGCGAAACTGAAGACGTTGGGCGCCTTGAGAATCGTGAAGTGGTTGCCCGGCCCGTACCACACCGCCAGATCGCTGACCTGCCGCTGCCAGCCTTCAAGCACCGCCGCCTGTTCGCGCTGATTGCCCCACTCGTCCAGCGTCGGGTCATCGACCAGTACCAGCCGCACCGGCCCGGTATAGGCCAGTCGCGGTTGATAGATCGTGCGCAAGGCGCTGGCGAAGGTGCGTACCGGGCCATGCATCGCGTCCGGCGCCGCGCGCTCCGACAACACCCCGGCGCGCACCATGCCGTCGTGCAGCAGACGCAGTTGCGTGGTGTCGTCGGCGTTGGCGAAGGTCGCAGGATCGATGCCCAGCGATTTGCCACAGGACAACTGCAGGGTGTCAATCAGCCGTTGCAGCGCGGCAGTGGCCGTGTACGGCTTGCCCGCCGTGCCGTCACCGCCCGGCGCTTCGCTGTCGATCAAGGTCAGCGAAGCCACCTCGCGCCCGGCCGCCTGCAACTGCGCGGCCATGGCATGCGCGACCCAGCCGCCGAACGAATGACCGATCAGGTGCAGCGGCCCCTGCGGGTGGATCTGCTCGACGGCTTGCAGGTAGAACGCCGCAGCGGCTTCGACCGCGCTGTGCGGCACACTGACGCCGTCCAGCCCCCGGGGTTGCAGGCCGATGATCGGCCATTCCGGGCCGATCGCCTCGGTCAGGTGAATGAACCCGGTGACACTGTCACCCGCCCCCGGCACGCAGAAAATCGGCGCATACCCCGGCTGCCCGGTCTGAATCGTCAGCAGCGGTTGATACAGCGTCGGTTCCGGCGTCACCAGGGTTTCCAGCGCCTGGGTGATGGCTTGGCCGAGTGCCTGAATGTGCGGGTGCTTCATCATGGTCCGGTGATCGCCGGGGATGTCGATGCAACGCAGCAAGCCAATGTTGAAGCGCTCTTCCCAGCCGCGCGTCGGGCTCGGCAATGACTGGCCGTCCATCAACTCTTGGGCACGGAACAAGTGGATCGGCTGGCTCGCCGGGCTGACCCGGTAATGCGCCAGCGCCAGACGATGCGCCGCTTCGCGATCAAAGTAATGCCAGGCGTCCGCCGCGCTGACCGTGGCCAGTTCCGGATCGGTCAGTTGCTGTGCCTGGCAGCGCTTGAACAGCTCGGGGAAATCCAGTTGTTCGACTTGCGCTTCCAGCGCTTGCACCGCCGCCAGCGCCGCCTCGCTTTCGGCACCCAGCATCAGCGAACGCCCTCGGCAATGGCCAAGTAACTGGCGCTTGTCGAGGCCCTCGCCGCTCCACATTGCCTTGTCCTGGGCGAGCGGGTTTGGCGCATAGCTGTCGAGCATGCCGATGAAATCCACCGGCTCATCGAGGCCGAGCAATTGCTGCGCGACCTCATGCGCCAGCACCCCGCCGAACGACCAGCCCGCCAGCCGATACGGCCCGTGAGGCTGTACCGCGCGGATGATCCCGACCATGCGCTGCGCCATGCACTCAAGCGTGCGCAATTGCGCTTGCCCCAGCGGCACACCGGGCAAACCGTAAATCGGGAACTCGCCACCGATGTGCTGGGCCAGCGTCGGGAAATACACGTCCCTGCCGCTGAATTCATGCAGCAGAAACAGCGGCGTACCGTGCGCCCCGGCACGCACCACGACCAGCCCGTCAGGCTGACTGAGCACCTCATCCTGACTGAGCAGCGCGGCGGCAGACTCGATGCTCGGATGCTGGAACAGCTCGGCCAGCGACAGTGGCAGCCCGGCCCGTTGCAGCAGATTGACCAGCTTCACCGCCAGCAACGAATGCCCACCGAGTTCAAAGAAGTTGTCGTGACGGCCCACCTGTTCGACGCCAAGCACCTCGCCCCAGATCTGCGCCAGCGCGGTTTCGACTTCACCCTGTGGCGCCACGTATGGGCGGTTGATCACCGCGTCTGCACCCGGTTCCGGCAAGGCTTTGCGATCAATCTTGTCGTTTGGCGTCAGTGGCAACGCGTCGAGCAGCACAAACGCGCCCGGCACCATGTACTCCGGCAAACGCTCCAGCACATGGCTGCGCAAGGTATCCAACGATGGCGCGTCGATGCCGGCGCGCAAGCTGTACCAGGCCACCAGACGCTCATCGCGCACCATCACCACCGCTTGGCGAACCGCCGGATGTTCGATCAGCCGCGCCTCGATTTCCCCCGGCTCCAGACGCAAGCCACGCAGCTTGATCTGGAAGTCATTGCGGCCGAGGAATTCCAGTTCCCCATGATTGTTGTAGCGCGCCAGATCGCCAGTGCGGTAAAGGCGATCCCCCAGCACAAACGGGCTGTCGATGAAGCGCTCGGCCTGCATCTCCGGCAGTCCGTGATAACCACGTGCCACGCCGACGCCGCCAATGTGCAACTCGCCGCTGACGCCTTGCGGCACCGGTTGACCGTACGCATCGAGCACGTACAAACGCGTGTTGCTCAGAGCCTTGCCGATCGGCACCACGTTGTCCGGCACCGGCATGTCCGGCTCCAGCGTCCAGCCGGTGCTGTCCACCGTGGTTTCAGTCGGGCCGTAAACGTTATGCAAACGCACCCACGGCAGCCGATCACGCACTTGACGGGCCAGCGCTGCGCTGAGTTCACCACCGCCGTTAAGCACATCGGTCAGGCTGGTGCACTGCTCGACACCGTCCTGTTCGATGAACTGCTGCAACAGCGCCGGAACGAACTTGACCACCGTCACCTGCTGCTCACGAATGGTCTGCACCACATACGCCGAATCGCGGTTGCCGTCCGGCCGTGCCAATACCAATCGCATCCCCGAACACAGCGGCCAGAAGATCTCCCACACCGAGCTGTCGAAGCTGAACGGCGCCTTTTGCAGCAGCGCACCGTGTTCGGTCGGCGGCGAAATCTGCGAACCCCAATGCACCATGTTGCAGGCGCTGCGGTGTTCGATCATCACGCCTTTCGGCAGACCGGTAGAACCCGAGGTGTAGATCATGTAAGCGAGGTTCGAGGCGCTGAGACCAGGCACCTGCAAATCATGGTCCGGCAGGTGCTGCCAGGTACTGCGGTCAAGGTCGATCACCGTGGCGGCCGCATCATCGAACAATCCGCGAGTAGCGGTCTGCACCAGCACCGCGGTCGGCGCGCTGTCCTTGAGCATGTACGCCAGACGCTTCGCCGGATACCCCGGATCCAGCGGCACATAGGCACCACCAGCCTTGAGGATGCCGAGCAGACCAACGATCAGATCCAGCCCACGCTCGACGCAGATCGCCACCCGCGCATCCGGCTGCACACCGAGTTCGCGCAGATGGTGGGCCAAACGGTTAGCACGCTGATTGAGCTCGCGGTAGGTCAGGGTTCCTTGCGCGGACTGCAGCGCGACAGCGTCCGGTTTGCGCCGCACCTGCGCTTCGAACAAGCCATGCAACGGCTGCTCCAGCGGACAATCAACGGCGCTGGCATTGAAATCGACCAGCAAACGCTGCTGCTCCTGCGGTGCCAGCAACGGCACTTGCGCAAGCACGGCCTGATCGTCGTTGATCAGCGCCGCCAGCAGCCGCTGGAAGTAGCCGACAAAACGCTGCACCGTTGACTCATCGAACAAGGCCGTAGCGTAGCGCAACGAACCGCGAATCCCGTCGGGCGAATCGCCGAGGCTCAGTGAAAGGTCGAATTTCACAAAGTGGCTGTCGCCGGCCACCCCTTCCAGGGTCAGGTCGCCGAGGGTCAGGCTCGGGCCGTCGTTGTTGTCCCAACTGAGCATGGTCTGGAACAACGCGCTGTGCGACAGGCTGCGGACAGGCTTGCTGATATCCACCACTTGCTCGAACGGCAGATCCTGATGCGCCTGAGCGTTCAGGGTTTGCGCCTTGACCCGCGCCAGCAGCGTCTCGCCGCTCGGTTCGCCCGAGGTGTCGATGCGCAGCGCCAGGGTGTTGACGAACATGCCGATCAGGCCTTCGATCTCAGCCCGGGTGCGGTTGGCCACCGGCGAGCCGATCACCACGTCGTTCTGCCCGGACAAACGACTGAGCAACATCGCCCAGGCGCTCATGATCACCATGTACGGCGTCACCGCGCGACGCTGACACAAGGCTTTCAAACCGGCGCTCAAGTGTTGATCGAACAGCATGTCGACGCGGCTGCCGGAATAGTCCTGCTGTGGTGGCCGCGGACGATCGGTTGGCAGGGTCAGCAGGGCTGGCGCGCCGGCCAGGGTCTGCTGCCAATAATCGCTCTGGCGCTGCAGCACCTCGCCACTGAGCCAGCGCCGCTGCCACACCGCGTAGTCGGTGTATTGCAGCGCCAGCGGCGGCAGCGGATCGTCTTCGCCACGGCTGAAGGCCTGATACAACGCCGCCAGCTCGCGAGTCAGCACGCCCATCGACCAGCCATCGGCGATGATGTGGTGCAACGTCAGCAACAGCACATGATGATCATCAGCCAGACGCACCAGACGTCCGCGCAGCAGCGCATCGTGCTGCAGATTGAACGAGGCGCAGGCCTGTTCCTCGATCAGGCCACGCAAGGCATTGTCAGCCTGTGGGTGCTGACGCAGGTCTTCTACCGCCAGCAACAGACCGCTCTCGGCCGGCAGAATAAGCACCTGCGGCTGATCGTCGATCTGGCTGAAGCGGCTGCGCAGGGTTTCGTGACGCGCGACGATGCGTGCCAGTGCCCGTTGCAGCGCGTCTTCATCCAGCCGACCGCGCAGGCGCAGACCGACCGGGATGTTGTAGGCGCTGTGGCCGCCGTCCATCTGCGCCAGGAACCACAGACGTTGCTGGGCGAAGGACAGCGGCAATAGCTGATCACGCGCCGCCGGCAGAATCTCCGGCAAGGTGCTGCGCCCTGCCCGGCTCAGCACCTCGGCGACAGCGGCCAGCTCGGGGTTGGCGAACAGCTCGGCGAGTGTCAGCTCGACGCCCATCTGCTGGCGTACTTGCGACAGCATGCGCATCGCCAGCAACGAGTGCCCGCCCAGTTCGAAGAAGTTGTCGTGACGACCGACCTGTTCGAGCTGCAGCAAACCGGCCCAGATCCGCGCCAGATGTTCCTCCAGCGCCGAGATCGGCGCGACATACACCCGGCTGAGCAGCGCAGCCTGGGTCGGCGCCGGCAGAACCTTGCGGTCGACCTTGCCGTTGTTGTTCAACGGCAGTACATCCAGTTGTACCCAGGCGGTCGGCACCATGTATTCCGGCAGTCGCGCCAGCAACTGCGCGTGTAGATCGGCGCTGTCCAGGCGCCCGGCGTGCGCGGTGTAGTACGCCACCAGACGCGTGATGTCCTGACCATCGCGGCGCGCCAGCACCACGGCTTCCTTGATCCCCTGGCAGTTGAGCAGGCGGTTTTCGATTTCGCCCAGTTCGATACGGAAACCGCGAATCTTCACCTGATCGTCATTGCGCCCGATGCAATCGAGCTGCCCCGGTGCCAGCCAGCGTGCGAGGTCACCCGTGCGATACAGCAGCGCGCCCGGCTGCTCGCTGAACGGATCACGCAGAAACTTCTCGGCGGTCAGATCGGCGCGGTTCAGGTAACCCAGCGCCACGCCCTGCCCGCCGATGTACAACTCGCCGGTCACGCCCATCGGCACCGGTTGCTGATGCGCGTCGAGCACGTACACCTGGGTGTTGGAGATCGGCCCGCCAATCGGCACGCTCTCGGCGTTTTCCGCCACTTCACGCACTTCAAATGTCGTGGCGTAAGTGGTGGTTTCGGTCGGGCCGTAGCAATGCACAATGCGCAACTCTGGCGCCTCGGCCAGCAGTCGACGGAACGCTGCCGGATCGCCCCGTTCACCGCCACACAGCAGAATGCGCAGGCCTTTCAGCGCCTGCGGAATCAACTGCACGTACTGGTTAAACAGTGCAGTGGTGACGAACAGCACCGTCGCCCCGGAAGCACTCAACTCATGGCCGAACGCGTTTGGATCAAGCAGGGTCTGGTGATCGATGACCACCACGCGCCCACCGTTGAGCAGCGGCCCCCAGATGTCCATGGTGCTCGCATCGAACGCCGGGTTGGAGGCGAAGACCACGCGGTCCTGCGCATTGAAATCGGCGTAACCGTTGTTCAACACCAGGCGGCCGATGGCGCGGTGCGGCACCATCACGCCTTTCGGGGCGCCGGTGGAGCCGGAGGTGTACATGATGTACGCCAGCGACTCCGAGGACTGCGCCAGATTCGGGTTGTGCGTCGGTTGGCCGCTGAGGGTCAAGCGGTCGAGGTCGATGCGTGGCGCGGCGTAGTCGACGACCTCACCGCTGAGGGTCAGCAACGCCGCTGCCTGACAGTCCTCGACCATGAACGCCTGCCGCTCGCTCGGCGCATTGATATCCAGCGGTACATAGGCCGCCGCGCACTTGGCAATCGCCAGTTGCGCCACCAGCAGTTCCAGCGAACGCGGCAACAGGATCGCTACGTGATCGCCCGGCTGCACGCCGTGGCTGATCAAGTGATGCGCCAGACGGTTGGCCTGGGCGTTCAGTTCGAAGTAGCTCAGCGAATGCTCGCCATGCACCGCCGCCACCGCTTTGGGATGCGCCGCTGCCTGCTGCTGGAAAATCCCGTGCACGGTCAGCGTCTGCGGGTATTCGCGCGTCGTAGCGTTGAAGTCGTAGAGCAAGCGCTGACGCTCAGACTCGGCGAGTAACGGCACCCGCTCCAGCACCGTCTGCTCATCGTTGACCATTGCTGCCAGCAGACGCTGCAGGTAGCCAACATAACGCTCGACGGTCGCTTGATCGAACAACGCCGTGGCGTATTCCAGCGATCCGCGAATCACCCCGTTGACCTCACCCAGGGTCAGGGTCAGGTCGAACTTGGCCACCCGGCCCGGCGCGGCCACACCTTCGAGGCGCAGATCGCCCAGCGCCAGGTTCGGGCCGACGTTGCTGTCCCAGCTCAGCGTGCTCTGGAACAACGGGCTGTGCGCCAGACTGCGCGCCGGCCGGGCGATTTCCACCACTTGCTCGAACGGCAGATCCTGATGCGCCTGCGCCTCCAGCGTGCGCGCCTTGACCCGCGCCAACAGCGTGGCCACGCTCGGTTCACCCGAGGTATCGATGCGCAGGGCCAGAGTGTTGACGAACATGCCGATCAGGCCTTCGATCTCGGCCCGGGTGCGGTTGGCCACCGGCGAGCCGATCACCACGTCGGACTGCCCGGACAGACGACTCAGCAACAGCGACCAGGCACTCATCAGGGTCATGAACAGGGTCACGCCGTGCCGCTGACTCAGGGCTTTGAGGCCGGCACTCAGACGCTCATCCAGGCGTACTTCGACGCTGCTGCCGGCAAAATCCTGCTGCGCCGGACGCGGACGATCGGTGGGCAAGGTCAGTAAGGCCGGCGCGCCGTCGAGGGTCTGCTGCCAGTAATCGCTCTGCCGCTGCAGCACTTCACCGCTGAGCCAGCGCCGCTGCCACACGGCGTAGTCGCCGTATTGCAGGGTCAACGGCGGCAATGGATCCGGCTGGCCGTGACTGAAGGCTCGGTACAGCGCCATCAGCTCACGGGTCAGCACGCCCATCGACCAACCGTCGGCGACGATGTGATGCACGGTCAGCAACAGCACATGATGATCGTCAGCCAGACGCAGCAGGCGACCGCGAATCAGCGGATCGTGCTGCAGATCGAAGACAGTCGCGGCTTCCTGCGCGAGCAGTGCCTGCACCGTGGCCTCGGCCTGTGGATCCTGGCGCAGGTCTTCCACCTGCAACAGCAGGCCGTTATCGACCGGTGCAATCGTCACCAGCGCCTGATCGTCGACGCTGACAAAACGGCTGCGCAGGGTTTCGTGTCGCGCAACGATCTGCGTCAGCGCGCGCTGCAAGGCTTCGACATCGAGTCGCCCGCGCAGGCGCAGGCCAAGTGGAATGTTGTACGCCGAGTTGCCGCCGTCCATTTGCGCGAGGAACCACAGGCGTTGCTGGGCGAAGGACAGCGTGCCGTCACGCGGCACCGCTACGATCTGCGGTTGGCTACTGACCTGCGCTACGCAAAGGCATTTGGCGACCGCCGCCAGTTCAGGGTTGGCGAACAGATCAGCCAGCACCAGCTCCAGTCCCAGTTGCTGACGCACCTGCGCGACCATGCGCATGGCCAGCAGCGAGTGGCCGCCGAGTTCGAAAAAGTGATCATGCCGGCCGACCCGTTCGACCTGCAGCACCTCGGCCCAGATCTGCGCCAGCGCGGTTTCCAGCTCACCTTGCGGCTCGATGTATTCGCGGGTGAATAGCGCAGTCAGGTCAGGTTTCGGCAATGCCTTGCGATCAACCTTGCCATTGGCGGTCAGGGGTAACGCGTCGAGCCGGACAAACGCCGCCGGCACCATGTACTCAGGCAATTGCGTGAGCAGGTGCGCGCGCAGATCAGCGACGCTCAACGATGCGCCCTGCTCGGTGTAATACGCCACCAACCGTGGCTGACCGGGTTCGTCCTCACGGGCCAGCAATACCGCCTCCTGGACGCCGGGGAGCTGATTGAGCCGGGTTTCGATCTCGCCCAACTCGATACGCACGCCGCGGATTTTCACCTGATCGTCGTTGCGCCCGAGGTACTCGAGCGTGCCGTCCTCGCGCCAGCGCGCAAGGTCACCGGTGCGGTACATACGTGCATTCGGCACGCTGCTGAACGGATCGCGCAGAAAGCGTTCGGCGGTCATCTGCGGACGGTTCAGGTAACCACGGGCCACGCCGGCACCACCGACATACAACTCGCCGATCACCCCCAGCGGTACCGGGCGTTGCCGTGCGTCGAGCAGATACACCGTGGCATTGCTCACCGGTTTACCGATGTGCAAGATGTCGCCCGCCTCGATCAGGCCAGAGGTGGCGACCACCGTCGCCTCGGTCGGGCCATAGTTGTTGATGACCCGGAACGGCTGGTTGCGGTTGAACTGACGCAGTCGATCGCCGCCGATCAACAGGGTTTTCAGGGTTGGATGCGCCGGCTCCTGACTGAAGGCGTATTCGGCCACCGGGGTCGGCAGGAAGCTCACGTCCAGCGGCTGCGCCCGCCACCAGGCGAGCAACGCGTCGATGTCTTCGTTGCCGTCATGGTTTGGCGCCAGATGCACGGTCGCACCCACGCACAGCGCCGGCCAGACCTCCCAGGCCATGGCGTCGAAACCGAACCCGGCCAGGCTTGAGGTAAGGCTGCCGGCGTGCAGATCGAAGGCCGCGCAGTGCCAGTCCACGAGATTGCTCAGCGTCTGGTGCTCGACCATCACGCCTTTCGGCAGACCGGTGGAGCCGGAGGTATAGATAACGTAAGCCAGGTGCTGCGGGGTCAGGGCCGGCAGCGACGGGTTGTCGATTGGCTCGTTTGGCCACTGGTGCAGATCAAGGTCTATCAGCGGCACCGACAATGCCGGCAGGCGTTCACGCAGATCGCTTTGGCTCAGCACCGCGGCGGGCGCACTGTCTTGCAGCAGATAGTTCAGGCGCTCCGCCGGGTGCGCCGGATCCACCGGCACATAACCGGCGCCGGCCTTGAGAATCGCCACCAGCCCGACCAGCGTATCAAGGCCGCGTCGGGCGACGATGGCCACGCGATCGTCAGGCTGTACACCCGATGCAATCAGATGATGCGCCAGACTGTTGGCCTGCCGGTTCAACTCGGCATAGCTCAGCGAAGCATCGGCAAACACCGCCGCCAGCGCCTGCGGTCGCTCAAGCGCTTGCTGCTCGAAACGCTGGGCAATCGTCAGTCCCTGTGCGTAATTTGCGCGGGTCGCGTTGAAGCTGTGCAACAACTGCTCGCGCTCCGCGTCCGGCAGGATCGACAGGTGCTCGAAACCTTGATGCGGCGCGTGCTCCAGCGCATCCACCAGCCTGTGCAAGGCGCATTGCAGATAGTTGCAGATGCGCTGTGCATCGATACCGGCACCGGCCAGTGCGGTCAGGCTGAAGTCTTCGCCGAGATCGTCGACGCTGAGGGTCAGGCGATAGTTGCTGTGTTCCTCGGCCTCAAGCAATTGCATGCCCTGCCAGGCCGTTTGGGCCTCGGCAGAACCGCCACCCGCCGCGGCTCCGTGGCGATAATTGAACAAAGTGCTGAACAATGGCGTGGTCGGCGCCATCGCGCTGCAATGCTGGATGCGCGCCAGTTGCGCGTGTTCGTGTTGCAGCAACTGGCTCAGCCGTTGATGCGTCGCCAGGGCCGCGCCCTTGACGCTGTGCGCACGCAGATCGATGCGCAGCGGCAAGGTGTTGATGAACACCCCGAGCGCGCGTTCGGCGCCCTCGCCGCCCTGCAAGCGACCGAGCAATACCGTACCGAAAACCACGTCATCGCGACCGGACAACTGCCCCAGCACCTGCGCCCACGCCAGGTGCATCAGGCACGCCGCGCTGACACCCAGACGCCGCGCCTGACTGCGCAGGTTGCGGCTCAGCGCGGTGTCGAGGCTCAACTGTGCCTGCGTGGCCAGCCCTTCCGGCGCCGGGTTCTGCCCGTAAGGCAAGGTTGGTTCGTCGACGTCACCGAGCATCTCGCGGAAGAACGCTTCGTGCTGCTGGTCACTCAAGCCGGACAGGGTGTGCGCCACATAATTGCGATACGGCACCGGCTCGGCCAGACGTTGCGGCTGGCCGCTGAGGAACGCCTGCATTTCGTGTTGCAGCACCTCCAGCGCCACGTGGTCCATCACCAGATGATGGAACAGCAACAACGCCACCACCCGCTGATTGGCTGAATCCCACGCGTGCACTACGCGCATCAGCGGCGCCTGATTGACGGCCATGCGGTACTGCGCAGCGTCGAAACGCCGGCGCAATTGCTCCAGTACATCGCCGTCCGCGTCATGCAGTTCCAGGCATTCGCACGCCAGCGGCGCCTCACGCCAGACCACTTGCACCGGGTCTTGCAGTCCGTCCCAGAACAGCGAAGTGCGCAGGATGTCGTGGCGCTGGATTACGTTCTGCAAGGCTTGAGTGAAGGTGTTCAGGCGTTGTTCATCGGCAAACGCGAACTGCGCCTGCAACACATACGGATCGCCCTGTGCGGCGGACAAATGGTGGAACAGGATGCCGGTCTGCAACGGCGCCAGCGGATAAATATCCTGCACGTTGGCCGCACCGCCGGGGATGCTCGCGACGATGCGGTCGATGCTCGGCTGGTCGAGCGCCACCAGTGGCAACAGCTCGGGGGTGATGCGCGTGCAGTCCGCAGTGATCAGGTTGGCCGCGACTTCGGCCTCGGGCTCACCGCCCACGGCAGCGGCCAGCGCGGCGAGGGTCGGCTGGTTGAACAGCACGCGAATGTCGGCGCTCAGGCCGGCACGGCGCATCCGCGCCACCAGATTCACCGCCAGCAGCGAGTGACCTCCCAGTTCAAAGAAATGATCGTGGCGGCCTACCCGCTCAACCTTGAGCAACTCAGCCCAGAGCTGCGCGAGCGCGGTTTCCACTTCGCCGACCGGGGCTTCGTATTCACGGGCGGTCAGCGCCGTCAGATCGGGGGCCGGCAGCGCCTTGCGGTCAAGTTTGCCGTTGGGGCTCAGCGGCAATGCTTCGAGATGCACGAACACGGCGGGCACCATGTAGTCCGGCAGGTTTTCCAGCAAGTGGCCGCGCAGTTTTTCAATTTCCAGCGGTGCGCCGGTGTAGTACGCGACCAGACGCTTGTCCCCCGGCACGTCTTCGCGGGCCAGTACAGCGGCTTCCTGAATGCCGTCGATCTGGGTCAGACGTGCCTGGATTTCACCGAGTTCGATGCGCAAACCGCGGATCTTCACCTGATCGTCGTTACGGCCCAGGTATTCGATATTGCCGTCCGGCAGATAGCGGGCGACGTCGCCGGTGCGGTACATCCGCCCGTTGCTCTGGAACGGATCGTCAAGGAAGCGTTCGGCGTTCAGTTCCGGGCGATTCAGATAACCGCGCGCTACCTGCACGCCACCGATATACAGCTCGCCGACCACGCCGTGCGGCACCGGTTGTTGCTGGGCATCGAGGATGTACATGCGGGTGTTGGCGATCGGTTTGCCGATCGGCGTGTTGTCCGGGGTGCTTTCCAGCGGCCCGGCGCAGTCCCACGCGGTCACGTCCACTGCCGCTTCGGTCGGGCCGTAGAGGTTGTGCAATTGGCTGCCCGACAGTTGCTGTTTGAAGCGCCGTACCACGCTGCCCGGCAGTGCTTCGCCGCTGCACATGACTTGCCGCAGACTGCTGCAACGTGCGGTGTCGGCGTGAGCAAGGAAAACATCGAGCATCGACGGTACGAAGTGCAGCGTGGTGATGTGTTCGCGTTCGATGATGTCGCTGAGATACAGCGGATCCTTGTGTCCCTCGGGCCGGGCCATGACCAATCGTGCGCCGGTCATCAGCGGCCAGAAGAACTCCCAGACCGAGACGTCGAAGCTGAACGGGGTTTTCTGCAACACCGTGTCGGCAGAACTCAGTTGGTAAGCGTCCTGCATCCACAGCAAGCGGTTGACTACGCCGCTGTGCTCATTGATCACGCCTTTCGGTTGGCCGGTGGAGCCGGAGGTGTAGATCACGTAGGCGGTGTGGTGCGGGTTCAATTCAGCGAGCGAAAGGTTTTCCGTCACCAGCGCTTGCCAGTGCGGCTGATCCAGATCGATCACCGGCACGCCAACGTCACCGAGCAACGAACGCGTCGCCCCCTGCACCAGCACCGCCAGCGGCGCGCTGTCTTCCAGCATGTAAGCCAGACGCTCCAGCGGATACGCCGGGTCCAGCGGCACATAACCGCCGCCAGCCTTGAGGATCGCCAGCAGCCCGACCACCATGTCCAGACCGCGCTCGACGCAGAGCGCCACCCGCGCATCCGGGCCTACGCCCAATTCGCGCAGGTACCGCGCCAGTTGATTGGCTCGGGCGTTGAGTTCGGCATAAGTCAGTTGCTGTTCGTCAGCGACCACCGCTGGCGCCTGCGACGAGCGCACCACTTGCGCTTCGAACAGACCATGAATGGTCTGCTCAAGGTTGTAATCGACCGCCGTGGCATTGAACTCGACCAGCAAACGCTGCTGTTCTTCCGGCGCCAGCAGCGGCGCCTGTTCCAGCAGCGCCTGATCGTTGGCGACCATCGACTGCAACAGACGCTGGAAGTAACCGGTGAAGCGCTCGACCGTGCTCTGGTCGAACAATGCTGTGGCGTATTCCAGCGATCCGCGAATGATGCCGTTGGACTCACTGAGGCTCAGCGAGAGATCGAACTTGGCGAAGTGGCTCGGCTCGGCCACGCCCTCCAGCGTCAGTTCGCCGAGGGCCAGCGCCGGGCTTTCGAGGCCATCCCAACTGAGCAAGGTCTGGAACAACGGGCTGTGCGCCAGGCTGCGCACGGGCCGGGTGATTTCCACCACTTGCTCGAACGGCAGATCCTGATGCGCCTGCGCTTGCAGGGTTTGCGCCTTGACCCGCGCCAGCAGCGCTTCGACGCTCAGCTCGCCCGAGGTGTCGATGCGCAAGGCCAGAGTGTTGACGAACATGCCGATCAGGCCTTCGATTTCGGCGCGGGTGCGGTTGGCCACCGGCGAACCGATCACCACTTCCGCCTGCCCGGACAAGCGGCTGAGCAGCATCGCCCAGGCACTCATCAGCGTCATGTACAGGGTCACACCGTGGCGCTGGCCCAAGGCTTTGAGCCCGGCGCTCAAGCGCTCGTCGAGAACCACGGCAACGCTGCTGCCGGCATAGTCCTGCTGCGCCGGGCGCGGCCGATCGGTCGGCAGCATCAACAGCGCCGGGGCGCCAGCGAGGGTCTGTTGCCAGTATTCGCTCTGACGCTGCAGCACTTCGCCGCTGAGCCAACGCCGTTGCCACACCGCGTAGTCGGTGTATTGCAGCGCCAGCGGCGGCAGTGGATCCGGCTGGCCGTGACTGAACGCCTGATACAGCGCCATCAGTTCGCGGGTCAGCACGCCCATCGACCAACCGTCAGAGATGATGTGGTGCAGGGTCAGCAACAGCACATGGTGATCGTCGGCCAGGCGTACCAGTCGCCCGCGAATCAACGGATCGTCCTGCAAGTCGAACGGCCCCGAGGCTTCGCCCTGAATCAGTGCCTGCAGGGTTTCCTCGGGTTGCGGGTGCTGGCGCAGGTCCTCGACACGCAGCAGCAGACCGGTGTCCACCGGGGCAATCAGCACTTGCGCTTCGTCGTTGAATTGGGCGAAGCGGCTGCGCAGGGTTTCGTGGCGGGCAACGATCCGCGCCAGTGCGCGTTGCAGCGCCGCGTCGTCGAGACGGCCACGCAGCCGCAGGGCCACGGGAATGTTGTAGGCGGTGTTCGCGCCTTCCATTTGCGCGAGGAACCACAGGCGTTGTTGGGCGAACGACAGCGGCAACGCGCCGTCACGCGGGACCGGCACGATCTGCGGTTGTGCACAGCGTCCGGCCTCGTTCAGCACTGCCGCGACCGCCGCCAGTTCGGCGTTGGCAAACAGCTCGCTCAGCGCCAGCTCGACACCCAGACGCTGGCGCACTTGCGAGACCATGCGCATCGCCAGCAACGAATGCCCGCCGAGTTCGAAAAAGTGATCCTGACGCCCGACCCGCTCGACCTGCAGCACGTCGGCCCAGATCTGCGCCAGCGCGGTTTCCACCTCGCCTTCGGGCGCTGCGTACTCGCGGGTGAACAGCGCCGCCAGATCCGGCGCCGGCAAGGCCTTGCGGTCGACCTTGCCATTGGCGGTCAGCGGCAACGCGGCGAGTTTGACGAACGCGCTCGGCACCATGTATTCCGGCAAACGGCTGAGCAATTGCGCGCGCAACTCGCCCACCGGCAGCGCTTCGACCTGCGGCTGCTCGGTGAAGTACGCCACCAGTCGCGGCTGGCCGGGTTGATCTTCGCGGGCCAGCAGCACCGCTTCCTGAATCCCCGGCAACTGGTTGAGGCAGGTTTCGATCTCGCCCAATTCGATGCGCACGCCACGGATTTTCACCTGATCGTCGTTGCGCCCCAGGTACTCGATGTTGCCGTCCTCGCGCCAGCGTGCAAGGTCGCCGGTGCGGTACATCCGCGCATTCGGCAAGGGGCTGAACGGGTCACGCAGAAAGCGTTCGGCAGTCATGTCCGGGCGATTCAGGTAGCCACGGGCGACCCCGGCACCGCCAACGTACAACTCGCCCGCCACGCCAAGCGGCACCGGGCGCTGCTGTTCGTCGAGCAGGTAAACCGTGGCATTGCTCAGCGGTTTACCGATGTGCAGCGCGTCGCCGCTTGCTACCCGCCCTGAGGTCGCGACCACTGTGGCCTCGGTCGGGCCGTAGTTGTTGATCACGTCGAAATGCTGGTTGCGATTGAACTGCCGCAAGCGGTCGCCGCCGATCAGCAGCGTACGCAGGGTCGGGTGTTCGAGGTTCTGGCTGAAGGCGTATTCGGCCACCGGGGTCGGCAGGAAGCTCACGTCCAGCGGCTGCGCGCACCACCACGCGAGCAAGGCATCGATGTCTTCGCCGCCCTCGTGAGTCGGCGCCAGATGCAGGGTCGCGCCCGCGCACAGCGCCGGCCAGACTTCCCAGGCCATCGCGTCGAAACCGAACCCGGCCAGGCTTGAGGTGTGGCGCCCGGCGCAGAGGTCGAACGCGCTGCAGTGCCAGTCGACCAGATTGCTCAAAGTGTGATGCTCGACCATCACGCCTTTGGGCAGGCCGGTGGAGCCGGAGGTGTAGATCACGTAAGCCAGGTTTTCGGTACTCAGGCCGGGAACGCGCGGATTATGGGTCACGCCCTGCGGCCAGTTGCAGCGGTCGAGTTCGAGTACCGGCACGGTCAGCGCCGGCAAACGTTCGCGCAGATTGCTTTGAGTCAGCACCGCCACTGGCGCGCTGTCGTCGAGCAGGTAGTTCAAGCGCTCCGCTGGGTGCGCCGGGTCAATCGGCACGTAACCGGCGCCGGCCTTGAGGATCGCCACCAGCCCGACCAGGGTGTCCAGCCCGCGACGGGCGACGATGGCGACACGGTCGTCGGGTTTCACGCCCAAACCGATCAGATGCTGTGCCAAGGCGTTGGCCTGACGATTGAGTTCGGCGTAGGTCAGTTGCGCGTCGGCAAACACTGCCGCCAGCGCGTCCGGCCGTTCGGCCACCTGCGCCTCGAAACGTTGCTGGATGGTCTGTGCAGCCGGGAAATCCACTTGAGTGGCATTGAACTCGAGCAGTACCTGCGCAAGCTCCGCCGCCGGCAGGATCGGCAGTTGATTTACCGGTGTCTGCGGCGCCTGCTCCAGCGCGAGCACGAGGTTTTCCAGCGCGCAGTGCAGGTAATCGCAGATGCGCTGCGGATCGGTCTGGGTGCTCGCCAGCAGGGTCAGGCTGAAGGCGTCACCGAGGTCATCGACACTCATCGTCAACGGATAGTTGCTGCGCTCTTCGGAGTGCAACGTGGAGATACCGTCCCACGCCGCGCGGGTTTCGGCACTGGCGGTGGCGACGTTGTGGCTGTGGCGATAATTGAGCAGCGTGCTGAACAGCGGCGTCGGCGCCACCACGTGACTGCAGCGCTGAGCCAGAGCCAGCGGTGCATGTTCGTGACGCATCAGCGTGGTCAACCGGGCGTGGGTGGCGTTGACTGCCGCGCGCACGTCCTGCCCGTCGATGTTCACCCGCAACGGCAAGGTGTTGATGAAAATTCCCAGCGCCCGATCAATCGCTTCGGCGCCTTGCATGCGGCCCATCAGCACCGTGCCGAACACCACCTGCTGCTTGCCGGTCAGCGCGGCCAGCACCTGCGCCCAGCCGAGATGGAACAGGCTGGCGACACTGACGCCGAGCGTCCGCGCCTGCGCCCGCAGACGCTGGCCCAATAGCGCCGCGACCGGCACGCTGAGTTCGACGATTTCGCTGCCGTCACCCTGCACGTCCTGCAGGCCGTAAGGCAGCGTCGGTTCGTCGATGTCGCTGAGCATCTCGCGGAAGAACGCCTCGTGCTCGGCCTCGCTGACGCCCAGACGCGCCTGCGCCACGTAATTGCGAAACGGCACCGGGCGCCCGAGCCGTTCACGCTGCCCGGTGAGGCAGGCGCGCATTTCGTGGCGCACCACGTCGAGGGCCGAGTGGTCGAGCGCCATGTGATGGAACAGCAGCGTGGCGATCACCCGTTGCCCGGCTTCATCCCAGGCGTGGGCCAGACGCATCAGCGGCGCCTGGGTAACGTCGAGGCGGAAGTGCCGGGCGTCGAAACGCTCATGCAGATACGCCAGCACGTCGCCATTTGCATCAGGCAACGTCACCTCTTCCACTGGCAGTTCGGCCCGGCGCCAGACCACCTGCACCGGCGCGTCCAGCCCTGCCCAATGCACAGCGGTGCGCAGAATGTCATGGCGATCGATCACCGCTTGCAGCGCTTGGGCGAACGCCTGAAAACGCTCGCGGCTGGCAAAGGCGAAATGCGATTGCATGACATACGGATCGCCGTCACCGCCACTGACGTGGTGATACAGGATGCCTTCCTGCAACGGCGCCAGCGGGTAGATGTCCTGCACGTTGGCTGCGCCGCCGGGGACTTGTGCGACGAGGTGGTCGATGGTGGTTTGGTCGAGCTCGACCAGCGTCAGCATTGCCGGGGTGATGTGCGTGGTGCCCGCAACGATCCCATTGGCCGGCACTTCGACCTGGCCATGCTTGCTGGCCGAGTACTGCCCGGCCTTGATCAGCTCGATCAGCGCCGGTTTGTGCTCGCGCAACAGCGCCAGCAACGCCGGGTCGCTCAGCGCCTGCTTGTTGCCGTTGACTCGCAATTGGTCGTCCGCGACCGCCAGCTGGATATCTTTAGCCTTCAATTTGGCCAACAGTTCGATCACGTTCACAGGACGATCTCCATTCGTTCGGTAATTGCGGCGTAGCCGGCCAGGGTCGGATGTTCGAACAGCGACCTGACATCGGCTTCCATGCCTTCCTGACGCAGCCGGCCGATCAGACTGACCGCCAGCAGCGAGTGACCACCCAGTTCAAAGAAATGATCGTGGCGCCCTACCCGCTCGACGTTGAGCAACTCGGCCCAGAGCCGTGCGAGGGTGATTTCGACGTCGCCCACCGGGGCTTCGTATTCGCGCACCGGCAATGCGCCCTGATCCGGCGCCGGCAGCGCCTTGCGGTCGAGTTTGCCGTTGGGGCTCAGCGGCAGTGCATCCAGATGCACGAACAGCGCGGGCACCATGTAGTCCGGCAGGTTTTCCAGCAGACGACTGCGCAGCACGTCGGTTTCCAGGCGTGCGCCGGTGTAGTACGCCACCAGACGTTTGTCCCCCGGCACGTCTTCGCGAGCCAATACGGCGGCTTCCTGAATGTCGTCGATCCGGGTCAGGCGTGCCTGGATTTCACCGAGTTCGATGCGCAGGCCACGGATCTTCACCTGATCGTCGTTGCGACCCAGGTATTCGATATTGCCGTCCGGCAGATAGCGGGCGACGTCGCCGGTGCGGTACATCCGCCCATTGGCCTGGAACGGATCGGTGAGGAAGCGTTCGGCGTTTAACTGCGGGCGATTCAGATAACCGCGCGCCACCTGCACGCCACCGATGTACAGCTCGCCGACCACACCGTGCGGCACCGGTTGTTGTTGGGCATCGAGGATGTACATGCGGGTGTTGGCGATCGGTTTGCCGATTGGCGTGTTGTCCGGGGTGCCTTCCAGAGGTCCGGCGCAATTCCACGCGGTGACGTCCACTGCGGCTTCGGTCGGGCCGTACAGGTTGTGCAGTTCGCTGCCCGGCAGTTGCTGTTTGAAACGTCGCACCACGCTGCCCGGTAACGCTTCGCCGCTGCACATCACTTGCCGCAGACTGCTGCAACGTGCGGTGTCGGCGTGAGCGAGAAACACGTCGAGCATCGACGGGACAAAGTGCAGCGTGGTGATGCGTTCGCGTTCGATCACTTCACTGAGGTACTGCGGATCCTTGTGCCCCTCGGGCCGGGCCATGACCAGTCGCGCGCCGGTCATCAGCGGCCAGAAGAACTCCCAGACCGAGACGTCGAAGCTGAACGGGGTTTTCTGCAGCACCGTGTCGCTGGCGGTCAGTTGATAGGCGTCCTGCATCCACAGCAAACGGTTGACCACCCCGCTGTGTTCGTTGATCACGCCTTTCGGCTGGCCAGTGGAGCCGGAGGTGTAGATCACGTACGCGGTGTGCTGCGGGGCCAGTTCGGTTATCGCAAGATTGTCCGTCGGCAGCGCTTGCCAATGCGGCTGATCCGGATTGATCACCGGCACCGAAACGTCACCGAGCAACGAACGCGTCGTCCCCTGCACCAGCACCGCCAGCGGCGCGCTGTCCTCCAGCATGTACGCCAGACGCTCCAGCGGATACGCCGGATCCAGCGGCACATAACCGCCGCCAGCCTTGAGGATCGCCAGCAGCCCGACCACCATGTCCAGTCCGCGTTCGACGCAGATCGCCACCCGCGCATCCGGGCCTACACCCAACTCACGCAGGTGCCGCGCCAGTTGATTGGCTCGGGCGTTGAGTTCGGCATAAGTCAGTGGCTGCCCATCTGCGACTACCGCTGGTGCCCAAGGCGTGCGCGCCACTTGCGCTTCGAACAAGCCGTGAATGGTCTGCTCAAGGTTGTAATCGACCTCGGTGGCATTCAGGCCGAACAGCAGATGTTGACGCTCGGCATCCGCCAGCACCGACAGACGATTCAACGCCTGCTGCGGTGTCTGCTCCAGCGCTTCGACCAGCCCCGCCAACGCCTGCTGCATGTAGCCACACACCCGCGCCGCGCCAATCTGCGAAGGGGTCATGGCCGTGAGATCAAAGCCCTGACCGAGGTCATCGACGTTGAAGCTCAACGGATAGTTGGTGCGCTCTTCGCTGGAGAGGTTTTCGATGCCTTGCCAGGCCAGGCGATTGGCTTGCAACTGTTCTGCGCTGACGCTGTGCCGGTAGTTGAGCATCGCACTGAACAGCGGCGACGGCGCGGCCACCCCGCTGCAACGCTGGGCCAAGGCCAGTGACGCATGTTCATGGCCGAGCAATGCCGTCAGTTGCGCATGGGTGGCGCGCACCCCGGCACGCACCGAAACATCACCCAGATCCACCCGCAGCGGCAGCGTATTGATGAACATCCCCAGACCGCGATCAGCACCGGTACCGCCCTGCATCCGCCCCAGCAGCACGGTGCCGAACACCACGCGCTCATGTCCGGAGGTCGCCGCCAATACCTGAGCAAACGCCAAATGGAACAGGCTCGCGACGCTCACGCCCAGCTGCCGCGCCTGGCTGCGCAAGCGCCGCGCCAAGGCTTCGGGCACGCGCTGACGGACTTCTTCGATGTCATGGCCGTCACCGTGCACGTCCAGCAGACCGAACGGCAGTGTCGGCTCGTCGATCTCGCCGAGCATCGCGCGGAAGAATGCTTCATGCTCCTGCTCGCTGACGCCCAGCCGGGTCTGCGCCACGTAATTGCGATACGGCACGGCGGGGATCAGGGCTTCGCCGTGACCGAAGAGCAGCGCCTGCAGTTCCTGCTGCACCACTTCCAGCGCCGTGTGGTCCATGGCGATGTGATGGAACAGCAGCATGGCGACCACCCGGTCGTTGGCCGGATCCTGCGCGTAAACCAGGCGAATCAGCGGCGCCTGACTGAGGTCGATGCGGTAATGCCGCGCGTCGAAGCGCTCATACAACTGCGCCAGAACATCACCGGCGGCCGGGTCGAGTGCGACTTCCTGCACCGGCAGTTGAGCTTCGCGCCAGACCACTTGCACCGGCATCGCCAACCCTTCCCAGACCACGCCGGTGCGCAGGATGTCGTGCCGGGTCATGACCTGACGCAGCGCGGCGGCAAAGGCCTGCAAGCGTTCAAGACTGTCGAATGCCAGGCGCGATTGCAGTAGGTACGGATCGCCCTGCCCGGCGCTCAAGTGGTGATAAAGAATGCCTTCCTGCAACGGCGCCAGCGGATAAATGTCCTGCACATTGGCGGCCCCGCCTGGCACCGTGGCGACGATGCGCTCGATGCTGGCCTGATCCAGTTGCAGCAGGGTCAGCATGTCTGGAGTGATATGCGTGCAACCGAGTGGAATCAGGTTGGCCGGCACCGCGACTTCGCGACCACTGCCGACGGCGGCGGCCAGTGCGGCGAGGGTTGGCTGGCTGAACAGCACGCGCACGTCGGTGCTCAGACCGAGCTGACGCATGCGCTCGATCAGGTTCACCGCCAGCAGCGAATGCCCGCCCAGTTCAAAGAAGTTGTCGTGCCGCCCGACCTGTTCGACCTGCAACACCTCGGCCCAGACCTGCGCCAGCGCGGTTTCCACCGGCCCTTGCGGGGCTGCGTATTCGCGGCTGAGCCACGCGTCCTGATCCGGTTCGGGCAAGGCCTTGCGGTCGAGTTTGCCGTTGGCGGTCAGCGGCAGCGCCGGCAGGCGCACGTAGGCGGCGGGCACCAGTGCCTGCGGCAAACGTGCTTGCAGATGCTGGCGCAGCTCTTCGATTTCTACCGCAGTGCGCGCGGTGAACCAGGCGATCAAGAGCGCCTCGCGCACCAGCACCACCGCGTCCTGCACCGCTTGATGGCTGGACAGCGCAGCTTCGATTTCCCCCAGTTCCACCCGCACGCCGCGCAGTTTGACCTGATCGTCGTTACGTCCCAGATACTCGATATTGCCGTCGGCCAGCCAGCGCGCGAGATCGCCAGTGCGGTACATGCGCGCCTGCGGTTCGTCACTGAACGGGTCTTCGAGGAAGCGTTCGGCGGTCAGCTCGGGACGGTTCAGATAACCACGGGCCACACCCGCGCCACCGACGTACAGCTCGCCCGCCACGCCAACCGGCACCGGACGTTGTTGTTCGTCGAGCAGGTAAACCCGGGCGTTGCTGATGGGCCGACCGATATGCAGCAGCTGTCCGGTATTGATTTGCCCGGAGGTCGCGACCACCGTGGCCTCGGTCGGGCCGTAGTTGTTGATGACGTCGAACGTCTGCCCACGCGAGAACTGCCGCAACTTGTCGCCACCGATCAACAGCGTGCGCAAGGTCGGGTGACCCAACTCACGACTGAAGGCGTATTCGGCAATCGGCGTCGGCAGGAAACTTACCTGCAACGGCTGCGCGCGCCACCAGTCGAGCAGTTCATCGAGGTGTTCGTTGCTGATCGACGGCGGCGGCAGGTGCAGGGTCGCGCCGACACACAGCGCCGGCCAGACCTCCCAGGCCATCGCGTCGAAACCGCAACCGGCGACGCTGGCGGTGTGGCTGCCGGCGCGCAGGTCGAACGCCTCGCAGTGCCAGTGCACAAGGTTTTCCAGGGTCGCGTGTTCGACCATCACGCCTTTCGGCTGGCCGGTCGAGCCCGAGGTGTAAATCACGTAGGCCAGATGCGCCGGGGTCAGCGTCGGCACTTGCGGATTGGTCTCCGGCAGGTGTTGCCAGAGGACGTGGTCCAGATCGATCATCGGCACCCGGCCCAGCAACTCGCGGGTCGCGCCCTGCGCCAGCACCGCCACCGGATCGCTGTCCTGCAACAGGTAGGCGATGCGTTCCGCCGGGTACGCCGGATCGACCGGCACATAACCGGCGCCGGCCTTGAGAATCGCCAGCAGCGCCACCAGCATCTGCGGGCCGCGTTGCAGACACACGGCAATCCGGTCGTCCGGTTGCACGCCGAGGCCGAGCAAGTGATGCGCCAGGCGATTGGCCTGCTGATTGAGTTGCGCATAGGTCAGTTGCTGCGAGCCCTGCACCACCGCCACCGCCTGTGGCTGCTGCTCGGCCTGCACTTGCACCAGCGTCTGAATCGTCGCCCCACGCGGGTATGCCGCCGCCGTCGGGTTGAAACCGACCACCAGGCGTTCGTATTCCTCGACCGAAAGAATCGGCAAACGGTTGAGCGGACGCTGTGGCGCCTGCTCCAGCGCGTGCACCAGATGCTCCAGCGCGGTGTGCATGTAGCCGCAGATCCGTTGCGCGCCGATCTGCGCCAACGCCAGCACGGACAGGGAAAAGTCTTCGCCGAGATCGTCGACGCTGAGGGTCAGCGGATAGTTGCTGCGCTCTTCGCCGCCGAGCAATTGCACGCCTTCCCAGATGCCCTGACCGTCACGCGGCTGCGCTTCGGCAGCGGTATGCCGGTAGTTGAGCAAGGCGCTGAACAGCGGCGCCCCGGACACCGCGCTGCAACGCTGGGCCAGCGCCAATGGCGCGTGTTCATGGGCCAGCAACGCGGTCAGCCGTGCGTGGGTAGTCTTGACCGCAGCGCGCACGCCTTCGCTGACATCCACCCGCAGCGGCAAGGTATTGATGAACACGCCGAGGGTGCGATCCGCGCCTTCACCGCCCTGCAAACGACCCAACAGCACCGTGCCGAACACCACGTCGCGGCGGTTGGCAAGCACGCCCAGCACCTGCGCCCAGGCCAGATGCATCAGGCTCGCCGGGCTGAGACCCAACTGCCGCGCCTGTTCCCGCAGGCGCAGGGTCAACCCGGCATCGACGGCTTGCTGCGCCTCCTCGATGTCGCCGCCATCGCCTTGCACATCGTGCAGGCCGAACGGCAGGGTCGGTTCATCGATATCGCCGAGCATGTCGCGGAAGAACGTTTCGTGCTCCTGCTCGCTGGCGCCCAGACGCGCCTGCGCCACGTAGTTGCGGTACGGCATCGGCGTGCCGAGGCTGTCGGCTTGGTTGAACATGAACGCGCGCATCTCTTGGCCCACCACCTCCATGGCGGTGTGGTCGAGAATCAGGTGCTGGAACAGGATGATCGCCACCACCCGTTGCTGCGCCGGGTCCTCGGCGTAGACGATGCGCATCAGCGGCGCCTGGCTCAGGTCGAGGCGGTTGTGCCGGGCGTCGAAGCGCGCGTGCAACTGCTCGAGGATGTCGCCCTGCGCCGGATCCAGCGGCACTGCCTGCACCACCAGCGGCGCCTGACGCCAGACCACTTGCTGCGGACTCACCAGCCCTTCCCAGACCACACTGGTGCGCAGAATGTCGTGGCGCGCGATGACCTGCTGCAAGGCTTGGCTGAAGGTGCGCAAGCGCTCGACGCTGTCGAAGATCAGCCGCGATTGCAGCAGGTATGGATCGCCCTGTTCGGCGCTCAAGTGGTGGTAAAGAATGCCTTCCTGCAACGGTGCCAGCGGATAGATGTCCTGCACGTTGGCAGCCCCGCCCGGCACGGTGGCGACGACGCGCTCGATGCTCGCCTGATCGAGTTCGGTCAGGCTGAGCATGTCCGGGGTGATGCGGGTGCAGCCCGGCGGAATGCGGTTGGCCGGCACCTCGATTTCGCGACCGCTGCCCACAGCGGCGGCCAATGCGGCCAGGGTCGGCTGATTGAACAGCACGCGCACGTCGGCCGCGAGGTCGATCTGACGCATGCGTTCGATCAGGCTCACCGCCAGCAGCGAATGCCCGCCCAATTCGAAGAAGTTGTCGTGGCGCCCGACCCGCTCGACTTTCAGCACGTCGATCCAGATCTGCGCCAGCGCGGTTTCCACCGCACCCTGTGGCGCTTCATATTCGCGGCTGAGCCACGCGCCCTGCTCCGGCTCCGGCAAGGCCTTGCGGTCGATCTTGCCGTTGGCGGTCAACGGCAATGCGTCCAGCCGCACGTATGCCGACGGCAACAGCGCATCCGGCAAGCGAGCCTGCAAATGCGTGTGCAACTGTTGAATATCGACCGCCGTGCGCTCGGTGAACCACGCAATCAGCCGCCCATCGCGAACCAGCACCACCACTTCCTGCAGTGCAACGTGACTGCCGAGCGCGGCTTCGATTTCACCGAGTTCGATACGCACGCCACGCAGTTTGACCTGATCATCGTTGCGCCCCAGGTACTCGATGTTGCCGTCGGCCAGCCAACGCGCCTGATCGCCGGTGCGGTACATGCGCGCCTGCGGCTCGTCGCTGAACGGATCGAAGAGGAACTGCGCAGCGCTCAGCTCGGGGCGATTCAGATAACCGCGCGCCACGCCCGCCCCGCCGACATACAACTCGCCCGCCACACCCACCGGCACCGGGCGCTGCTCGGCGTCCAGCACATAGACTTTGGCATTGGCGATCGGCCGACCGATATGCAGCGGCTGATTCAGTTCGACCGGCCCCGAGGTGGCGACCACCGTCGCTTCGGTCGGGCCATAGTTGTTGATCACGTCGAAGGTTTGCGCGCGACTGAACTGACGCAGGCGGTCGCCGCCGATCAGCAGCGTACGCAAGGTCGGGTGCTGCAACTGCCGGCTGAACGCATATTCGGCCACCGGCGTCGGCAAGAAGCTGACCTGCAACGGCTGCGCGCACCACCAGTCGAGCAACTCGTCGAGGTGCTCGTTGCGGATCGACGGCGGCGGCAGATGCAAGGTCGCGCCGACACACAGTGCCGGCCAGACTTCCCAGGCCATCGCGTCGAAACCGAAGCCGGCGACGCTTGCGGTCTGGCTGCCGGCCCGCAAGTCGAAGGCTTCAGCGTGCCAGTGCACGAGGTTTTCCAGGGTGGCATGTTCGACCATCACCCCTTTCGGTTGGCCGGTGGAGCCGGAGGTGTAAATCACGTAAGCCAGATGGTTCGGGGTTAATGCCGGCACCTGCGGATTGGCATCCGACAGGTGCTGCCAGAGGTCGCGGTCCAGATCGATGACCGGCACGCCACCGAGAAGATCGCGAGTCGATTCTTGCGCCACCACCGCCACCGGAGCGCAGTCCTGCAACAGATAGGCGATGCGTTCCGCCGGATACGCCGGATCGACCGGCACATAACCGGCGCCGGCCTTGAGGATCGCCAGCAGCGCGACCAGCATGTCCGGGCTGCGCCCGGCACACAGGGCAACCCGGTCATCGGGCTGCACGCCAAGGCCGATCAGGTGATGCGCCAGGCGATTGGCCCGCTGATTGAGCTCGCCATAGCTCAACTGCCGGGTACCTTGCAGCGCCGCCAAGGCCTCCGGATGCGCGGCCGCCTGGGCCTCGAACAAACGCTGCACGGTTTGCGCTGGCGGATAGTCGCGACCGGTGATGTTAAAACCGACCAGGACCCGCTGGCGTTCGCTCGGCGACAGCACCGAGATCTGCCGCAGCGGCATTGCTGGCGTGTGCTCCAGCGCCGTCAGCAGATTGTGCAGCGCGGTTTGCAGGTAATCGCAGACCCGCGCGCCGTCCACTTGCGGCACCGCCTGCACGCTCAGGCGGAAACCGGTGCCGAGGTCGTCGACGCTGACCACCAGCGGATAGTTGCTGCGCTCGCGCGAGCTGAGAATCTCGATCCCGTCCCAGGCCACGCCTGTCGTTTCCGCCGCGCTGTGGCGATAGTTGAGCAAGCTGCTGAACAGCGGCAGCGACGCGGCAACACCGCTGCAACGCTGGGCCAGCGACAGCGAGGCCTGCTCATGCGCCAGCAATTGCGCCAGACGCTCATGAGTAGCCCGCACGCCTTGCTCCACCGCAGTCGCGCCAACACTGACCCGCAACGGCAAGGTGTTGATGAACATGCCGAGTGCGCGATCGGCGCCCTCGCCACCCTGCATGCGTCCGAGCAGCACGGTGCCGAACACCACCTCTTCACGCCCCGAAACCTGCGCCAGCACCTGGCCCCAGGCCTGGTGCACCAGGCTGGCCGCGCTGATGCCGAGGCGGCGCGCCTGCTCGCGAAGGCGCTCGGCCACGCCGGCGTCCAGCACCTGCTCGCTGTCGACGATGCTACTGCCGTCGCCATGTACGTCGTGCACACCGAAGGCCACAGTCGGCTCGTCGATGTCGCCGAGCATGTCGCGGAAGAACGCTTCGTGCGCCTGAGTATCGGCGTGCTGTTGCGCCTGCGCCACGTAGTTGCGGTACTGCACCGGCATCGGCAACTCGGCGCCGCTCGGGTACAGGCTGTCGTTCATTTCCGCCAGCAACACTTCCAGTGCGGTGTGGTCGAGCACGATGTGGTGCAGCAACAGGATGCCGACCCAGCGCTGCTGCTCACGGTCTTCGGTGTAGGCCAGACGCATCAGCGGCGCCCGGCGCAGGTCGAGGCGGTAGTGCCGTGGATCGAACCGCGCCTGCATCTGCTCCAGCACATCGCCCTCAAGCAGGTCGGCATCGACCCGTTCCAGCGCCAGCGGCGCCTCGCGCCAGACCACTTGCACCGGCTCTTCAAGCCCTTCCCAGAACACGCTGGTGCGCAGAATATCGTGGCGCTCGATCACCGCATTCAACGCACGGACGAAGGCCTTGATCTGCGCCAGACCGGCGAAGGCGAATTGCGCCTGCAATACGTAGGGATCACCGGCGCTGGTCGCCAGATGGTGGTAGAGAATCCCCGCCTGCAGCGGTGCCAGGCCGTAAATGTCCTGCACGTTGGCAACGCCGCCGGGCACGCTGGCGACCACGCGGTCGATGGCGGCCTGATCCAGCGTGGCCAAGGGCAGCATGTCCGGGGTGATCCGCGTGCAATCGGCGGCAATCAGATTGTCCGGCACCCGCAGGGCGTGACTGTGACTCAAGGTCGCCGCCAGTGCCGCAACGCTCGGCTGGCCGAACAGCACGCGCACGTCGCACTGCAAGTCGTGCTGACGCATGCGCTCGATCAGTTTCACCGCCAACAGCGAATGGCCGCCGAGTTCGAAGAAATTGTCGTGCCGCCCGACCTGCTCGACACAGAGCAGGGTCTGCCAAATCCCGGCAATCAGGGTTTCGACTTCCCCCACTGGGGCTTCGAAACCGCGCCGGGCAAACGCATCGCTGTCCGGCTGCGGCAAGGCTTTGCGATCGAGCTTGCCGTTGGTGGTCAGCGGCAACGCGTCGAGGCGCACAAACGCGCTCGGCACCATGTAGTCGGCCAGCGATTGCAGCAACGCGTCGCGCAATTGCGCGGCGCTCGGCTCAGCGCCTTCGGCGGCCAGCCAGTAGGCGACCAGACGCTTGTCACCGGGACTGTCTTCGCGAGCGATCACCAGCGCTTCGCGCACCCCGGCGCAGGCGGCGAGGCGAGCTTCGATTTCACCGAGTTCGATGCGGAAACCACGGATCTTCACTTGATCGTCGTTGCGCCCCAGGTATTCGAGGCTGCCATCCGCTGACCAGCGCGCGAGGTCGCCGGTCTTGTACAGGCGCGCCTCGGCACGGCCGCTGAACGGGTCGGCGATAAAGCGTTCAGCAGTCAGCGCTTCACGATTGAGGTAGCCTCGGGCAACCCCGGCGCCACCGACGTACAACTCGCCGATCACGCCGACCGGCACCGGTTCGCGCTGCGCGTCGAGCACGTACAGTTGCAGGTCGGGAATGCCCACGCCAATCGGGCTGCGCCCGACCAGTAACGCGTCCGCTGCCTGCAGTGGGCGATAGGTCACGTGCACCGTGGTTTCAGTGATGCCGTACATGTTCACCAGCCGCGTACCGGCATTGCCGACCCGCGCGTACCACGGTTTGAGCAGGCCCGGTTCCAGGGCTTCGCCGCCGAAGATCACTTCGCGCAACGAGTGCTGCAACGGGCTGCGGCCCTGCGCGGCGATCAGTTGACGGAAGGCGCTCGGGGTCTGATTGAGCACGGTGACGCCAGTGCGGCACAGCAACGCGTAGCAGTCGTCCGGCGAGCGGCTGACCGCCTGCGGCACCAGCAACAATTGTCCGCCGAACGCCAGCGCACCCCAGATTTCCCAGACCGAGAAGTCGAAGGCGAAGGAATGGAACAGCGCCCACACATCCTGCGGGTTGAAGTTGAACCAGTCGTGGGTCGCGGAAAACAGCCGCACCACGTTGCGGTGCTCGACCATCACGCCTTTGGGCAGCCCGGTGGAACCGGAGGTATAGATCACGTAGGCAAGATGACTCGGGCTCAGCTCGGGAATCTGCGGATTGCTGCTGAGTTCAGCCTGCAACTGCAGGCTGTCCAGATCGATGATCGGCACGCCAAGCGCGCCAACCCGATCCAGCGTATCGGCCTGGGTCAGCACCGCCACCGGGGCGCTGTCCTCCAGGGTGTAGGCGATGCGCTCCAGTGGATACGCCGGGTCGATCGGCACGTAACCGGCGCCAGCCTTGAGGATACCGAGCAGGCCGATGAGCATTTGCGGGCCGCGCTCGACACAGATCGCCACGCGCTGATCCGGACGAATCCCCCGCGCCAGCAGGTGATGCGCAAGTTGGTTGGCGCGGCGATTGAGTTCGCCATAGCTCAGCGTCTGCTCCTCGAACAGCAGCGCTGTGGCCTCGGGGCGCGCCGCCGCGTGGGCTTCGAACTGCTGGTGAATCAACGGGGTTTCCGGGAACTGCGGCAACGGCGAGTTGACCCCGTGCAGCAGGTATTCGCGCTCGGCCGCCGGCAGGATATTCAGGCGTTGCAGCGGTGCATCCGGGGTCGATTGCAAGGCCTGCAGCAGGCTGTGCAACGCGGTGTGCAGGTAAGCGGCGATGCGTTCGGCACCCAGCGCCGCATCCGCCAGCGCGGTGATGCGCAAGTCTTCGCCGAGGTCGTCGATGTTGATCGTCAGCGGGTAGTTCGTGCGCTCTCGGGCGCCCAGCACTTGCACGCCGGGGGCCAGTTCGCTGACCTCGGCGATCTCTTCGCTGCTGCTGTGGCGATAGTTGAGGATCGCGCTGAACAACGGCGTCGGCACCGCCACCGCGCTGCAACGCTGGGCCAGGGCCAGCGAGGTCTGCTCATGGCCGAGCAGCGCGGTCAGACGTCGATGGGTGGCCAGCACCCCGGCACGCACGCCGTCCTGCCCGACATCCACGCGCAGCGGCAAGGTGTTGATGAACATCCCCAGCGCCTGTTCGCCGCCCTCACCCGCCTCCATTCGCCCCAGCAACACGGTGCCGAACACCACGGCGGTGCGGCCCGACAACTGGCCGAGCACCCGCGCCAGCGCCAGGTGCATCAGGCTCGCCACACTGACGCCGAGCTGACGCGCCTGGCCACGCAGTTGCCGGCTGAAGTCGGTGTCGAGCATCAGCACAGCTTCTTCGATGCTTTGGCCGTCGCCTTGCACATCCTGCAGACCACAGGGCAAGGTCGGCTCGTCGATATCGGCGAGCATCTCGCGGAAAAACGCTTCGTGAACCTGCTCGTCCAGGCCCATGCGCGCCTTGGCCAGGTGATCGCGGTACGGCACCGGCGGCCCGAGCTGCGCGGTCTGGCCCAGCAGATGCGCGCGGGTTTCACGGCGCACCACGTCGAGCGCGACGTGGTCCATGATCAGGTGATGGAACAGCAACAGCGCGACCACGCGCCCGTTGGCCGGATCCATGGCGTACACCAGACACAGCAGCGGCGCCTGCTGGATGTCGAGGCGGAAGAACCGTGGGTCGTGGCGCTCCAGCAGTTGCGTCAGGACATCCGAGCCCGGGTCGAGGGCGATTTCTTCGCAGTGCAGACGAGCCTGCCGCTGCACCACTTGCAGCGGTTCGTCCAGGAGCTCCCAGACGAAGGAAGTGCGCAGAATGTCGTGCCGTTCGATCATCCATTGCAGCGCCTCGGCGAAGGCTTCGAGATGTTCGCGGCTGTCGAAGGCGAATCGCGCTTGCGACACGTACGGGTCGCCGGCGGGCGCCGACAGGTGCAGATAGAGCATGCCTTCCTGCAGCGGCGCCAGCGGGTAAATGTCCTGCAGGTTGGCGGCGCCGCCGGGTATTTTGGCGACCAGGCGATCGATGGTCGGTTGATCCAGAGTCACCAGCGGCAGCATGTCCGGGGTGATGCGAAACGCCGGGCTCAGCCAGTCGCCACCGTTTTGCGCGACCAGTTCCAGCAACTGCGCCTTGTGTTCGCTGAGGCTGTCCCACAACGCATCGTCCAGCGCGTCGTCGCTGCCCAGAATGACCAGGTCTTCATCTTCCTGTTGAAGGCGGATCGCATGGGTGGAAAGAACAGCCATCAGTTCGCTGAAATGCATGGGATAACCTGCTGTAAATACGAGAAAAAGGAGCGCGCAGCCGCGAGTCCGTGCCTGCTGTGCGCAGCCTGGAAAAACTAAAACATCGGGGCCTGGGGGGCTGACATGGGAAGCGGGGACAAGCCACAGGCTCGGTCGCCGCAATACCCCTGTGGGAGCGGGCTTGGTCGCGCATACGGGGGGAAAGTCGCCCTCAACACCCCACCGTCCCCCCCCCTCGGGGGGGAGC
>NZ_JAJSLU010000009.1:83775-110896 GCF_023063025.1 Pseudomonas sp. YL2
CCGGGGGGAGCGGGCTCCCCCGAGAATACGGTGAACCAGCCGCCACCACCACCGACTGCCCCCCCGCATGGGCGACCAAGCCCGCTCCCACAGGGTTTGGTTTACACAATCAGTTCCGGGTCAGAGCCGCCGTTTGCGGGTGAGGCTCGGGATGGTGGTTTGCGGAATGACCACGTGCTGCGCCTCTGGCGTGGTGCTGAGCGCCAGCGCCGCCAGCGTCGGCTGGCTGAACAGCGCTCGGGCGTCGGTGTGCAAACCGCTCTGACGCATGCGCGCCACCAGACTCACCGCCAGCAACGAATGCCCGCCGAGTTCGAAGAAATTGTCGTGCCGTCCGACCTGCTCGACGCCAAGCACCTCGCTCCAGATCCGCGCCAGCGTGGTTTCGACTTCACCCTCGGGCGCCACGTATGGGCGGTTGATCACCGCGTCTGCCCCCGGTTCCGGCAGGGCCTTGCGGTCGATCTTGTCGTTTGGCGTCAGTGGCAAAGCGTCGAGCAGCACAAACGCGCCGGGCACCATGTACTCGGGCAAACGCTCCAGCACATGCGCGCGCAAGGTTTCCAACGATGGCGCGTCGATGCCGGCGCGCAAGCTGTACCAGGCCACCAGACGCTCATCGCGCACCATCACCACCGCCTCGCGAATCGCCGGATGTTCGATCAACCGCGCCTCGATTTCCCCCGGTTCCAGACGCAAGCCACGCAGCTTGATCTGGAAGTCGTTGCGGCCGAGGAATTCCAGCTCGCCGTGGTTGTTGTAGCGCGCCAGATCTCCCGTGCGATACAGGCGATCCCCCGCCACAAACGGGCTGTCGATGAAGCGCTCGGCCTGCATCTCCGGCAAGCCGTGATAACCACGTGCCACGCCGACGCCGCCAATGTGCAACTCACCGCTGACACCTTGTGGCACCGGTTGTCCGTACGCGTCGAGCACGTACAGGCGGGTGTTGCTCAACGCCTTGCCGATTGGCACCACGTTTTCAGGCACTGGCATGTCCGGTTCCAGCGTCCAGCCCGTGCTGTCCACGGTGGTTTCAGTCGGGCCGTAAACGTTATGCAACCGCACCCACGGCAGGCGATCGCGCACCTGTCGGGCCAGCGCCGCACTGAGTTCGCCCCCCCCGTTGAGCACATCGGTCAGGCTGCTGCACTGCTCGACACCGTCCTGCTCGATGAACTGCTGCAACAGCGCCGGGACGAACTTGACTACCGTCACTTGCTGCTCGCGAATGGTCTGCACCACATACGCCGAATCGCGGTTGCCATCCGGCCGCGCCAGTACCAGACGCATCCCGGAACACAGCGGCCAAAAGATCTCCCACACCGAGCTGTCGAAGCTGAACGGCGCTTTTTGCAGCAGCGCGCCGTGCTCGGTTGGCGGGCTGAGCTGCGCCCCCCAATGCACCATGTTGCAGGCGCTGCGGTGTTCGATCATCACGCCTTTTGGCAGACCGGTAGAGCCCGAGGTGTAGATCATGTAAGCGAGGTTCGAAGCACTCAAGCCCGGCACCTGAAGATTGTCTGACGGCTGCTGCTCCCAGTTGCCGTGATCCAGATTGATCAACGGCACACCCGGTTCACCCAGCAATTGCCGCGTGGCGCCATGCACCAGCAGTGCGACCGGCGCGCTGTCCTGCAGCATGTAGTTCAGGCGCTCCAGCGGATAGTCCGGGTCCAGCGGCACATAGGCCCCGCCTGCCTTGAGAATACCGAGTAGACCAACCACCAGATCCAGCCCACGCTCGACGCAGATCGCTACGCGCGAGTCCGGTTGCACGCCGAGTTCACGCAGGTGATGGGCCAGGCGATTGGCGCGATCATTGAGTTGCTCATAGGTCAGGCTTTGCTCGCCGGCCTGTGCGGCGATTGCATACGGTTTGCGCTGTACCTGCGCTTCGAACAACCTGTGCAACGGCTGGTCCAGCGGACAATCGACCTCGGTGGCGTTGAAGGTGATCAGCAAGCGTTGCACCTCCTCGGCTTGCAGGATCGGCAAACGGTGCAACGGCTGTTGCGGGGTCTGCTCCAAGGCCTGCACCAGGCCGCTCAACGCCGCTTGCATATAACCGCAGATCCGTTGCGCGCCAATTTGCGCCACGGCCCTGCCGGTGAGGCGCAAGCCGTTGCCAAAATCATCCACGCTCATGGTCAGCGGGTAATTGGTGCGCTCCTCGTTGGCCAGGGTTTCGATGCCTTGCCAGGCCTGACTGGACGGCTCCAGCAATTCAGATTCGTCACTGTGCCGGTAGTTGAGCAGCGCGCTGAACAACGGTGACGGCGAGGCGACGCCGCTGCAGCGCTGGGCCAGTGCCAGCGACGCGTGCTCATGGCCGAGCAGCGCGGTCAGCCGCGCATGGGTGGCGCGCACCGCGTCCAGCACTCCGGCATCGACATCGATGCGCAACGGCAAGCTGTTGATGAACACGCCCAAGGCCCGGTCAGCGCCCTCGCCGCCTTGCATACGCCCCATCAGCACCGTGCCGAACGCCACACGCTGCTGGCCGGATGTCGCCGCCAGCACCCGCGCCCACGCCAGATGAATCAGACTCGCCACGCTGACTCCGGCCTGTCGTGCCTGGGTGCGCAAACGCTGATAGACGTCAGCCGGCAGCACCTGCTGCGCTTCGTCGATGCCGCGCCCGTCGCCCTGCACTTCCTGCAGGCCGAATGGCAGGGTCGGCTCGTCGATGTCCGCCAGTTGCTCACGGAAAAACGCCTCATGTTCCTGCTCGCTGACGCCCAGTCGCGTCTGCGCCACGTAATTGCGATACGGCACCGGCGGCGCCTGCGCCACGACCTGCCCCGACAGGCTGGCCTGCATTTCGCTGCGCATCACTTCGAGGGCGATGTGATCCATGGCCAAGTGATGGAACAACAGAATCCCCACCACCCGATCCAGCGCCGGATCACGCGCATACACCAGGCGCATCAGCGGCGCCTGACTGACGTCGAGGCGATAACGCCGGGCGTTGAAGCGCTGGTGCAACTGCTCGATGATCGGGCCGTCGGCCGGGTTCAGTTCGACCTCCTGCAACGGCAGAATCGCTTCGCGCCACACCACCTGCACCGGGGTGCTCAGGCCTTCCCAGAGCACCGAAGTGCGCAGAATGTCGTGCCGCGCCATGACTTCTCGCAACGCTGCGGCGAAAGCCTCGACGCGTTCAAGACTGTCGAACGCCAGTTGCGATTGCAGCAGGTACGGATCGCCCTGCTCAGCGGTGATGTGGTGGTAGAGAATGCCTTCCTGCAGCGGTGCCAGCGGATAGATGTCCTGCACGTTGGCCGCGCCGCCCGGTACCGTGGCGACGATCCGCTCGATGTCCTTCTGCTGCAGTTGCACCAGCGGCAGCATCTCTGGCGCGATGTGGGTGCAATCGGCGGCGATGCGGTTGGCCGGCACTTCGATTTCCCGACCGCTGCCGACCGAAGCCGCCAGCGCCGCCAGGGTCGGTTGACTGAACAGCACGCGCACGTCGCTGCTCAGATCGAGCTGACGCATGCGCTCGATCAGAATCACTGCCAGCAACGAATGCCCGCCGAGTTCGAAGAAGTGATCGTGACGCCCGACCCGCTCGACTTGCAGGACTTCGGCCCAGATCTGCGCCAGGGCGATTTCGACCTCACCCTGCGGCGCCTCGTATTCGCGGCGGATCAGATCGTCCGGCCCGGGCGCTGGCAGTGCCTTGCGATCGACCTTGCCGTTGGCGGTCAGCGGCAGCGCCGACAGACGCACATAGGCGCTCGGCAGCATGGCACTGCTCAGGCGAGTTTTCAGCTGCGCGTGCAGCTCATTGATGTCTAGCGGCGCCTGCTCGGTGAACCACGCCAGCAATTGCCCGTCGCGCACCAGCACCACCGCTTCGCGCACCGCCGAATGGCTGGCGAGTGCGCTCTCGATCTCCCCCGGCTCGATCCGGATGCCACGGATTTTCACCTGATCATCGTTGCGCCCCAGGTACTCGAGATTGCCGTCGGCGCGCCACCGCGCGAGGTCGCCGGTGCGGTACAGGCGCGCGCCCTGTTCAGCACTGAACGGATCACGCAGGAAGCGTTCGGCGCTCAGCTCTGCGCGGTTCAGGTAACCGCGCGCCACCCCGGCCCCGCCGACGTACAACTCGCCCGTCACGCCCAGCGGCACCGGTTGCTGCTGCTCGTCGAGCAGATACACCGTGGCGTTGCTCACCGGTTTGCCGATGTGCAGCGCCTGCCCGGCGTCGATGCGCCCCGAGGTCGCCACCACGGTGGCTTCGGTCGGGCCGTAGTTGTTGATCACTTCGAACGATGGCTGACGCGGGAACTGGCGCAGGCGATCGCCACCGATCAGCAGCGTGCGCAACGTCGGGTGATCGAGCTGGCGGCTGAACGCGTATTCGGCGATCGGCGTCGGCAAAAAACTCACGTCCAGCGGCTGCGCACGCCACCAGTCGAGCAGCGCATCGATGTCTTCGCTGCCCTCGCTGGCCGGCGCCAGGTGCAGGGTCGCGCCCACGCACAGCGCCGGCCAGACTTCCCAGGCCATCGCATCGAAACCGAAACCGGCCAGGCTTGAGGTATGGCTGCCGGCATGCAGGTCGAAGACATCAGCGTGCCAATCGACCAGATTGCACAGGGTGCGGTGCTCGACCATCACCCCCTTGGGCAGGCCGGTCGAACCGGAGGTGTAAATCACATAAGCGAGGTTGCCCGGGGTCAGCCCCGGCACCTTCGGCGCGTCGACCCGGCCAGCCGACCAACTCGGCTGATCCAGCTCGATCACCGGCACCGACAACGCCGGCAAATGCCCGCGCAGCGCCCGCTGGGTCAGCACCGCGATGGGCGCGCTGTCCTCCAGCAGATAGCTCAGACGCTCGGCCGGATGCGCCGGATCCAGCGGCACATAAGCGGCGCCAGCCTTGAGGATCGCCAACAGCCCGACCAGCGTGTCGAGCCCGCGCCGGGCAACGATCGCCACCCGGTCATCTGGGCGCACCCCGAGATCGAGCAGATGATGCGCCAGCGCGTTGGCGCGTTGATTGAGTTCGGCATAGGTCAGGCTTTGCCCCTGATCAACCGCCGCCAGCGCCTGCGGCCGCAGCGTCGCCTGCGCTTCGATACGTTGCTGAAGGGTCGTCGGCGCCGGGTAGTCCACCCGCGTGGCATTCCACTGTTGCAGCCGCGCGGTTTCTTCCGGCGTGCTCAGATCGAAATCCGCCACCGCCAGATTCACCGCTTCCAGTCCCTGCTCCAGAATCAGCAACCAGCGTTCGGCCAGTGCCTTGACTTCATCGGCGTTGAAATACGCCTCGCTGTAGATCAGGTACAGCCGTGCGTCGTCATTGGCCAGATTGCTCAGCAAGTGCACCGCCAGCGGTGTGGCCTCTTCGACGTTCGAGGCCTTGATGATCCGTCCCGACGCCTCGCCGTAGCGATAATCGTGAGTGCCCTGCTCGTAGGAAACAGTGACTTCGAACAGCTGCGAGCGCTCCTCCCGCAGCAGGCCAAGGGCGCGGTTCATCTCACTCACGGGGAAGCGCTGATGGCGGAAATCCTTGCGCAGTTCCTCACGGATCGCTCTGACCAGTTCAGCGAACGTGCAGTGGCGACCGAAGCCCATACGCACCGCACTGACCTGGGCGAACAACCCAAGCGTGGATTTGAAGCGCGCGCCGGAGCGGTTGAGAATCGGCAATCCAACCACCCATTCGTCACGTTGTGCGGTGCGGCTGAAGTAGACATGCAGCGCCGCCAGCAACACATGGAACGCCGACGCGCCGAACGCTCGGGCCACCTGCTGCATGCGCTCGTGCAGCAACGCCGGCAAGGGCTGCGCGTAGACCTGCGTCTGCGCGGTTTGGCCGGCCAGGCTCTGCTGATGCCGTGGTAGCAACAGCGGCTCGGGCAATTGTCGGTACTTGTCCAGCCAGTAGGCGCGATCCTGCGCATAACGCGGCGACGCGTGATAGCGCGCATTGTCCTCGATGAAGTCGATGTACGACGGCGCCGCGACCGGTGTCGGTTGGCCGTGCGCCAGCGCGTTGTAGATCTCGTCCAGCGACTTGAACATTTCGCCGAAGCCCCAGCCATCGACGATCAAGTGATGCGCCTGCACGGACAGCCAGTGTCGCTGCTCATCGAGGCGGATCAACAGAAAGCGCAACAGGCAGCCGCCGTCCAGCACAAAGGGTTGATCGATGCGTGCTTGCACCAATGCCCGCGCCGCCGATTCCGGGTCGCTGTGCGCCGACACATCGTCGATCGGCATCTGCACCGCTACTGACCGGGCGAACTGCTGCAAAGGCAGGCCATCGGCGCCGGCGCCCGGCAGCAGAATCGTGCGCAGCGCGTCATGCCGGGCTACCAGTGCTTCCAGCGCAGCCTGCATCCGCGCCGGATCCAGCGGCCCGCTGAGGTCCAGGTAGCCGCCGATGTTGTACAGCGGCGAATCCCCGCGACTCAGCTGATCCAGCCAGATATCCAGCTGCGCAGCGGTCAGCGGATACGTCTGGAGCGATGCGGACGGCGTGGCCACCGCAGGGGCGGAAATAGGCGGCATAAGATCCTTCTCATGTGATTTTGCGCCTATTCAAGCATCGGCCCCGATGCCGACATGACACGTAAAACCCGGACAACCCCGCCCCGGGCGCTGGCCTGTCAGCGCTTGTAGCCCCTGATTGGGTGGGAACCCACTAAAAGTTCGGAGAGGAAACACTGAAATTTCTGTAGGAAAAATGCCACACACCAGCGCTGCCATCGACCTGCGTTGTGACCTCAAAAAAACGCAACTGCCCCGGTTTTCAAGGTCTTGACGTGACCAAACAGTCACGCGATGCGCAACACCTGTCGCAAACGGCGTCAGAAGCCCGGCGCCAACTTTCAGAAATGATGGCACTTTGTGTCCCTGTTTTCCCCTACAGACGTAGGACAAATCCATAGGCTTAAATCCCGCCCCAGATCAGTTTCAAGGAGAGACGATTGCGTGGGCGGCTTTTGCATAAACAGCGGACGACTCGGTGATGACTCGGAACCAGGGATGACAAGGATATGAATCTGACCGGCAGCATTCGCAACATGGAAAACCCGCATTTCTACTGGCAACTGGGGGAACTGATTGCCAGCACCGGCGACGATCATTTCGCCAGCAACCTGTTCCAGTTGGTCGACACCCTGGTGCCGGTCAATCGCGTCGATCTCAGTGAGTGGACGCTGGACGAACGTCAGGCCAGCGTGGTCGAGATCAAGGCGCTGGGCAGCGCCGGACTGCCGCAGACCTTCCCGCCACCGGACCCGTTGAAAAGTCCGGACGATCATCCGTTGTTGCAGAAGATGATCGAGATGAATGATTCCCTGCTGATTCAACTCAAAGCGTCGCTCCAGCCGCAACATCCGCAGCACAGCGTGCACCAGTGCAATCTGGTGTCCCGCACCTCTAATCGCCGCTGTGTCATCTCGTTCTACCGACCGCATACGCAACGGGTGTTTTCCCTGCCGGAGCTGTCATTTCTCAAAAGCCTGTCCGACACCCTGCTGCCGCTGATCGAGCGGCACGCGCAGCTCAGCCGGCAGATCGTCGCCAAACAGCCGCGCCTGCCCTTGGCCGATCTGGAGCAGGCGCCGTTGCAGCAGGTGTTCGACGAACGCCTGGCGCTGGGCGGCATCGTGCTGTCGGCCCGAGAGAAAGAAGTCTGCCTCGGTTTGTTGACCGGCGGTACCGTGCCGCAACTGGCCGAGAAGCTGCGGGTCAAGAGCAGTTCCGTCGAGACCTACCTCAAGCGAGCGACCGCCAAACTGGGGGTCAGCGGACGGCATGGTCTGGCGCGCTGGATGGCCGGGGCATAACCGCGCGGTCGTGGTTCAACGGTGTTTGATGATGGTGTGGGGACGCAGTGCCCGGCACGTGTTTTTTCTGCATGAGAGCGTTCGATGCTGTGCATTTCCCTGCTGTCCCTCGCCGCCCTGCTGGCCGGTTGTTCGTTGATTCCCGAGTACCAGCGCCCTGCCTCACCGAGCGCTGCGCAGTACCCGCAAGGCGCGGTTTACCCGGCACCGACACCCGCCGCAGCGCGCACTGAAGACTGGCGCACGCTGTTCAACGACCCGGCGCTGCAACAGTTGATCGAAAGCGCGCTGGTGAACAATCGCGATCTGCGAGTCGCGGCGCTTAACGTCGAGGCGTTTCAGGCGCAATACCGCATCCAGCGCGCCGATTTGCTGCCGGCGGTGTCGGCCAATGCCAGCGAGTCACGCCAGCGCATGCCGCCCAGCGTGACCCGCAGCAAAGCCATGATCAATTCGACCTATGCGGTGAATCTGGGTGTCAGTGCCTATGAGCTGGATTTTTTCGGCCGGGTGCGCAGCCTCAGCGAACAGGCGCTGCAAACCTGGCTGGCGACCGAACAGGCGCGGCGCAGTGCCGAGCTGAGTCTGGTGGCCAACGTCGCCAATGCCTACCTGACCTGGCGCGCCGATCAGGAGTTGCTCGAACTGACGCGCCAGACCCTGGCCGCCGATCAGCAAAGTCTGCGCCTGACCACACGCAACCGTGAGGCCGGCAAGTCTTCGGCGCTGGAACAGGCGCAGGCGCAAACCAGCGTCGACAGTTCGCGAGCCAATCTGGCGCGATACAAACGTCAGGTGGCGCAGGATCTCAACAGCCTGACACTGCTGGTTGGCGCGCCAGTCCCCGAGCAACTGCCGGCGCAACCACTGGCCAACGATCTGGTTCAGCAATTGCCGGCCGGGTTGCCGTCGGACCTGCTGCAACGGCGCCCGGACATTCTCCAGGCCGAGTACAAACTGAAAGCGGCCAACGCCAACATCGGTGCAGCGCGCGCGGCGTTTTTCCCCAGTGTCAGCCTGACCACCAGCGCCGGCACTTCCAGCCGCGATCTGTCCGGACTGTTCAGCGGCGGCTCCGGGGCGTGGACGTTCCAGCCGCAAATCAACCTGCCGATTTTCAACGCCGGCAGCCTGCGCGCGAGTCTGGATTATTCGAAATTGCAGAAAGACGTCGCGGTCGCCGAATACGAGAAATCGATTCAAACCGCGTTTCAGGAAGTTGCCGACGGCCTGGCAGCGCGCAGCACTTATCAGCAGCAATTGCAGGCACAGCGCGATCTGGTGCAGGCCACTCAGGACTACTACAACCTGGCGCAGCACCGCTATCAAAACGGTGTCGACAGCAGCCTGACGTTTCTTGATGCACAGCGCTCGCTGTTCAGTTCACAGCAGGGGCTGATCACTGATCGTCTTGCGCAGCTGGTTGCCGAGGTCAACCTGTACACCGCGCTGGGCGGCGGCTGGCAGGCAGGCCAATGAGGTCCGGGTTCAGTAGCCCCTCGTCACTTTTTCTTACACCTTTTGTCGCCCGATCCGACGCCGTGCGGCGATCCGTGGCCGGCGTCTGCCGTCAGTTTGGTATCATGCGCCGCTTTTACGGTTAACCCCCCGCCAGTCCTGCCGACTGACGGGCTGCAAAAGGCGGTATTAGATGACGGCTTTGTTGACTCGCCGCAAGGTGCTTGCGGGAATGGGCGTGCTGGGCCTGGGCCTGCTCGCCGGCTGCGACACCCGTGGCCAACTGTCGTACAAGTACGGCAAGGACCTGAGTGACAAGATCCTCGGACGCACCTTCAAGCTGAAGAACACCGACGGCGAAACCATGACGCTGTCGAGCTTTCGCGGGATGATGCCGATGATCTTCTTCGGCTTCACCCAATGCCCGGCGGTGTGCCCGACCACCCTCGCCCGCGCCGCGCAAATCAAGAAGCTGATGGGCAAGGACGGCGACCGTCTGCAGGTGATCTTCATCACCCTCGACCCGGAACGCGACACGCCGCAGATCCTCGACGCCTACGTCAAAGCCTTCGACCCGAGCTTCGTCGCGCTGTACGGCACGCTGGAAGAAACCCAGGCCACCGCCAAGGAATTCGACGTGTTCTTCGAGAAGGTGCCGGCCGGCGACACCTACACCATCTCCCACACGTCCACCAGTTACGTCTACGACTCGCGCGGCCAGTTGCGCATGGGTCTGTCTGTATCGCTTTCGGCACAAGAGTGCACGGAAGATTTGCTCACCGTTATGGAGGTCTGCTGATGCACCCCGTTTTGAACAACATCAAACGCGCCGTTTTCGCCCTGTCCCTGCTGGGCCTGGCGTTTCAAGCCTCGGCTCAGACCAAGGTCGATGATGCCTGGGTGCGTGCGACCGTGCCGACCCAATCGGCCAGCGGCGCGTTCATGACCGTCACCGCGGACAGCGACAGCAAACTGCTGAGCGTGGCCTCGCCAGTGGCCAAGGATGTGCAGATCCACGAAATGTCGATGAAGAACGACGTGATGAGCATGGGCCCGGTCAAATCGGTCGACCTGCCAGCCGGCAAAGCCGTCACCTTCGACCCGAACGGCTACCACGTGATGCTGATGGGCCTGACCGGCCAGCTCAAGGAAGGCGAAAGCGTACCGCTGACCCTGACCGTGGAAAACGCCAAGGGCGAGAAAGAAACCGTCGAAGTCAAAGCCGAAGTCCGTGCGCTGACGCACATGGAAGGCCACGATCACAGCAAGATGCATTGATCTGACTTGGCGGTAATAAAAGGGGCGGCCTGATTGATGATCAGGTCGCCCCTTTTTTATCGCGCATGTCAGCCGCGCTTGCGGGCCAGTGCATTGCGCACGCTTTCTCTCGACATCCCCGAGCGCGATGCCGCCGCAGTTTTCTCCACGGGCGCCGCAGCCAACTGCTGCTTGCGCTTCAACACCTGACTCCAGCGATAACCGAGATAACCGGCCGCCGCAAAAAATCCCAGCCAACCAGTGATCAGGTTGACCACTGTCCACAGCCCAAGGGTGATCAGTACGGTTTTCCAGGTGAAGAGCTTCAGGTTGTTGTCGACGGGCACCGTTTCAACCGGTGTCTGCTGCGCCAGTGGAATCTGCTGCACTCCATCCAGATCAAAGCGCAATGAGAAGTCCGCCCCCGGTACCTGGACATTTATCTGATTGCCTTCAGCGGTATGCACCCGCACTTCGCCATTGACGACCGACACCGAGCTGAAACTGATCTGGGTTTCGTGATGAATCTCGCCGTTGACCAAGGTCACGACCGTTCGTTGTTCGCCATTGGGGGTGTCGCGCATGTCGATTCCTTGAGAACTCCACGTCGGACGACGTGCGAAGGGAAAATCCGTTGGGCTCGAATGCTACTGAGTGGCCATCAGGCTGTCCAGAAACAACCACAGGCTTCAACTCTTTGGCGAGCCGTTATCAGCTCCCAGCGCCACCATGCGCCTCTTCAAAAAAGTAATCCTTCCAGCTGCCAGCCTTGTTCTTCAGCACGCCCAGTTCCTGCAATTTCTCGGCATAGATAAACGTGCGCTGCGGCACTACCGTGAAGTCGATTTCCGGGTCTTTGACGATCTGCTCGACCAGCGCCAGCGGCAGCTTCGACTGTTCGACGCGGATGTACGCCTGAGCGGCGGCGGGCTTGTCGGCCTTGATGATTTTTTCCGCTTCGGCCAACGCGTCGTAGAACGCCTTGTAGGTCCTGGGATTTTCGTCGTGGAATTTTTCCGTGGTGTAGAGCACGTTGAAGGTGGCCTGACCGCCAAGCACGTCGTAAGAACTGAGCACTTTGTGCACGTTGGGGTTTTGCAGCGCCTGATACTGAAACGGCGGGCTGGAGAAGTGCGAGTTGATTTCCGAACCGCCGGCAATCAGCGCCGCCGTGGCATCCGGGTGCGGCAGGCTGACCGAGATGTCGTCAAATTTTTTGTACTGGTCATTGCCGAATTCCTTGGCCGTTTCGATCTGCAGGGTCCGCGACTGAAAACCCACGCCCGCCGCCGGCACGGCAATGCGATCCTTGTCGCTGAAATCCTTGAGGGTCTTGATGTTGGGGTTGTTGGTCAGCAGGTAATTGGGCATCGAACCAAGCGAGGCTATGGCCTTGACGTTCTGTTTGCCGCGCGTGCGATCCCACACGGTGAGCATCGGCGGCACCCCGGCGGATACCACGTCCAGTGCGCCGGTCAGCAGCGCTTCGTTCATCGCAGTGGCGCCGGAGATGCTGTTCCAGTCGACCTTGATCTCCAGCCCCTGCGCCTTGCCGTGTTTTTCGATCAACTGCTGATCACGCACCACATCGAGAATCAAATAACCGATGCCGAATTGCTGGGCGATGCTGATCTTGCCCTCGGCCTGCGCACCGCTGCTGAACAGCATGCTGCTCGACAGAGATGCGGCCAACAGAGTCAGCGCAGAACGTTTGAACGGTGTGGCCATGACAACCTCGCAGCAGGGGTGGATTGGCTGAAAGGCCGAACTCTATCGCTATAAAAAATAGAAATTAAATACCGTTATCGAATATCCATAGCACGCTCGCGTTTGCCGTCATGCGCTGATTTAAACAGCCTGAAACAATAAATCTGCCATCGATTACACGCTGTGCGTCAGCCGTCAGCGCGCTGACACCAACGCCAGTCACGGCCTCAAGCCCTGCGCCGTGCCTGCAAGAGCGGATCAGCCGGTAGTTTAAAAGGGCGATCAGACAGCCCACCCTTGGTATCATCGCGCACACTTTTATGACGGTTTGATGGCTGGAAGGTCTTTGTTTGTGAGCGTTCTTTTGCGTTGGTTGCGGCAGCCGCATGCCCGCCTGTTTTCCCTGATTCTGCTGGTGCTGATCGTACCGGTGTGCCTGCGCGCGGCGTTGGGCTGGTCGTCGTCGCCGGGCTATTTGTCTGACTTGGCCATTGGCAGTTTGCTGGTGCTGTTGCTTCATCGCCGTGCGTGGTGGCAGGCGTTGCCGTTGCTGCTGTTCTGGGGGTTGCTGGCGGTGGCGACGGCGGAGCTGGTCAGCGCTGTCGGCCGGTTGCCGAACCCATCCGACCTGCATTACCTGATTGACCCGCAGTTCGTGGAGAACTCCACCGGTGGCGGCTTTGCCCATCCGGCGCTGGGCGTGGCACTGTTGCTGGCGCTGCTGCTCTGGTTGCTGACGCGTTTCGCCAATCGCGCGCAGCCCGCTGCTGCCCTGCCCCATGCCGTGTGGGCCGCACCGGCGCTGCTGTTCGCCGCGCACTGGGGCGTGCAAAACCAGTGGCCAAGCGAGGAAGATCCGTGGCGCCTGTACAACCTGCCGCATCAGTTGCTCGCCTCGCAAGTCGCCGAGCTGCAGTTGCAGGCCGAGGAATGGCTGGACGGTGACGTCGAACCCGCCGCGCCACAGATGGCCGGGCTGACCGATCTGGATCTCAATGGCCACAAGCTGCTGGCCGCACCGGGGCAGGCGCGCAATGTGCTGATCATCGCCCTGGAAGGCATTCCCGGCGCTTACATCCGCGCCAATCGCGAGGCCATCGGCAGTCATTATCAGGAAGACCTGATGCCCCATCTCAGCCGCTGGGCCGAGCGCGGCATGAACACCCCGGATTACGTGCTGCATACGCACCAGACCATTCGCGGCCTATACGCCATGCTCTGCGGCAATTACGACAAGCTCAACAACGGCACGCCCAAAGGCGTGGAGATGCTCACTCAGCAGGAGCGCAATCAGGCCTGCCTGCCGGCGCAACTGCGGCAGAACGGCTTCAGCACTCACTACCTGCAAGGCGCCGGTCTGCGTTTCATGGCCAAAGACAAGATCATGCCGCACATCGGTTTCGATGCGACCCATGGTCTGGAATGGTTCAGCAACGCCAACTATCTGGAGTTTCCGTGGGGCAAGGATGACAGGGCGTTCTTCGAAGGCGCGCTGGATTACGTCGGCCAACTGAAGAAGCAGAAGCAACCGTGGATGCTCACTCTGTTGACCGTCGGCACGCACCAGCCCTACTCCGCACCGGAAGACTATCTGGCGCGCTACGAGACGCCGAAACAGGCTGCCGTCGGTTATCTCGATGATGCGCTGGAGCAGTTTCTCAGCGGTCTCGAACGCAAGGGCGTACTGAAAGACACGCTGGTGGTGATCACCTCGGACGAATCCCACGGCATCGATGGCGTGCGTCTGGCGTCGTCCTGGGGCTTTAACCTGACCTTGGCCCCGGAACACGAGCAACTGCCGCGACTGAATGCCGGGGTCTACGGTCATGTCGATCTGAGCGCGTCGATCCTCGACTATTTCGATCTGCCGGTGCCGTCGGCGCTGAGCGGCCGTTCGCTGTTCCGCGACTACGACAGCGGACGCGAAATCATGTCCTACACCAACGGCAAGCTGCGCTACCACAACGGCCAGGGGATCTTTTCCGAGTGCGACATGCCGCGCCGCTGCCGTTACTACGAAAGCGCCGGGTTCATTGCCGAGCGGGCCACCTTCAAGGGCAATGAAAGCAGCCAGCAGGCCCGGCAGATTGCCGCGCGGGCCATGGCGCTGGACCTGTCGCTGCTGCGCACCCCGCTCAATCAGCGTTACCAGTTCGGCAGCAACAACGTGATCCCGCTGCAGGCGCAGATCAAGGATGACTGGGCCGATAACCTGATCGGTGCGCAATACCTGGAAATGCCCAAGGGTTCGCACACTCGTGTGCGCCTGACCGTGCGCTCGGTGGACCCGCAGCAGGCGGCGTACATTCAGCTCAAGGCCAAGGAGTTCGAACAGGACGTGCAACTGGGCCTGCCGACCGAGATGGTCGCCACGGCCGATCAGCCGCTGCAGATGGATTTCAGCTTCGACAACCCGCAACAGCGCAAGGCCTTTTCGTTTCACTTGCTGGGTTATGGATTGGGTGCGGTCGAGGTCACGGATTTCAGTGTGATTACTGAATTGCCGGGGCAGGAAGATCCGTTGGATGCGTTGCCGGATGATGAGACTGTGCAATCGAGTTGAAATCAGGGAAGGGACGGATTGGCTGGATCCGTCCCTTTACGTTTACTCACGGAGCTTAATTTCAAATTTACCTGTTATTTTCCCCTCATCAGAAAAATCAAAATCGATATCACCTGAAACAGCGTATGGAAATCCTTCTCTTCGTAAAAACGTCACCCTTGCCCGCCCTGACTTAATAAGCTGGTAATTGCCATTGTCATCAGCGGTCCAACTCAAGTCACCCTTGTAGCACTCCACATCATGAGGGCCGTCTCCGACCAGGCTCCGTGGAACGCAGAAAGCAACATGACCTCATTCATTGTCGTCAACTCCAATAATGAAAAAGTCGTTTCTTGCTACATAGAGTACCGCGTTCCCCTTCGTCGCAGACACGAACGGTCTTTTACCAACAGATGCATTGAAAACACCGTCGGAGACGTGACCAACCTCCTGCAACAGCGCATCAAGTTGCTCCTTTGTATTAATTGATTTGTTCATCCGAATGCATTCCAAAATAGTTTTATAGTGATGATTGGCTCTCAAAAATCTTGAGACCGTTGCTTCCGCTGACAAAGCTAATGCGCCATTACTTCGAGCGCTACAGTCATATCTGACAGGCCGCTAGCCCAATTCGAAATAAAAAGTTCAATATTTAAAATCATTAACGGCGCTATCAAACCAGTTTTCGGCAAAGTATCAGGCAGCTATGGAATAGACCCGCGTTACCAGGGTCTCGAAAGACTGCGCCTATCACGCCCCAATAGTCGGCCTATTAGCTGACTGCCCAAGTCGGGTCTAGCCTTACTAGTCCGAAGCCGGCACGAGCCGGCCGCACAAGACCTGATAAGGACTCGAACATGGCAAACGAATCGAAATGCCCGTTCAACCACGCCGCCGGTGGTGGTACGACGAACCGTGACTGGTGGCCGAATCAACTGAACCTGAAGATCCTCAGCCAGCACTCGCCCAAGTCCGATCCGCTGGGCAAGGACTTCGACTACGCCAAAGCCTTCCAGAGCCTGGACTTCCAGGCCCTGAAACAAGACCTGCGTGCGCTGATGACCGACTCGCAGGACTGGTGGCCAGCCGACTTCGGCCACTACGGCCCGCTGTTCATCCGCATGGCCTGGCACAGCGCCGGCACCTATCGCACCGCCGATGGCCGTGGTGGCGCCGGCTCCGGGCAACAGCGTTTCGCTCCGCTCAACAGCTGGCCGGACAACGTCAGCCTCGACAAAGCGCGGCGCCTGCTGTGGCCAATCAAACAGAAATACGGCCGCAATATTTCCTGGGCCGACCTGATTGTGCTCACCGGCAACGTCGCGCTGGAGTCGATGGGCTTCAAGACCTTCGGCTTCTCCGGTGGACGTCCCGATGTGTGGGAACCGGACGAAGACGTCTACTGGGGTTCGGAACGCGAATGGCTCGGCGGCGACAGCCGTTACGGCAAAGACAAGTCAGCCATGCAGGAGCCCGGTGACGGCACGCTGGTGGCCGAACCGGACTTGCACGGCAAAGAGCAAAGCCGTACCGATCAGGGCGAACGCAATCTGGAAAACCCGCTCGCAGCGGTGCAGATGGGCCTGATTTACGTGAACCCGGAAGGCCCCGAGGGCAACCCGGATCCGGTGGCTTCGGGCCGCGATATCCGCGAAACCTTCGGCCGCATGGCCATGAACGATGAAGAAACCGTTGCGCTGATCGCTGGCGGTCACGCCTTCGGCAAGACCCACGGCGCCGGCCCGGCCGACAATGTCGGACCTGAGCCGGAAGCGGCCGGCCTGGAAGAACAGGGCCTCGGCTGGCGCAACGCATTCGGCACCGGCAAAGGCGCCGACACCATCACCAGTGGCCTCGAAGTCACCTGGACCACGACCCCGACTCAGTGGAGCAACAATTACCTGGAAAACCTGTTCGGTTTCGAGTGGGAACTGTTCAAAAGCCCGGCCGGTGCGCATCAGTGGAAACCAAAAAACGGCGCCGGGGCTGGCACTGTTCCCCATGCGCACGATCCGAGCAAAAAGCTCTCGCCGACCATGCTCACTTCCGACCTGGCGCTGCGTTTCGACCCGATCTACGAGCCGATCGCCCGCCGTTTCCTGGCCAATCCTGATCAATTGGCCGACGCCTTCGCCCGCGCCTGGTACAAACTGATCCACCGCGACATGGGTCCGCTGTCGCGCTACCTCGGCCCGGAACTGCCGAACGAAGAACTGCTGTGGCAGGACCCGATTCCCGATGCCACTCACCCACTGATCGACAGCAACGATGCGGCAGCGCTGAAAAGCAAAGTGCTGGCTTCCGGCCTGTCGGTGTCGCAACTGGTGTCCACCGCCTGGGCCGCGGCATCGACATTCCGTGGTTCGGACAAACGGGGGGGCGCCAACGGCGGACGTCTGCGTCTGGCCCCGCAGAAATTCTGGCAGGCCAACCAGCCGGAGCAACTGGACAAGGTGCTGAAGACCCTTGAGGGAATTCAGAACGAGTTCAACGCCGGATCATCCGGCAAGAAAGTCTCGCTGGCGGATCTGATCGTGCTGGCGGGTAACGCCGGGGTCGAGCAAGCGGCGAAAAACGCCGGGCACTCGGTCTCTGTGCCGTTCAATCCAGGACGCACCGACGCGACTCAGGAGCAAACCGATGTCGAGTCGTTTGGTTTCCTCGAACCGATTGCCGATGGTTTCCGCAACTACAGCAAGGGCAAATACACCGTGTCGGCCGAGGCGCTGCTGATCGACAAGGCGCAATTGCTCACCCTCTCCGCTCCGGAAATGACCGTACTGGTCGGTGGTCTGCGGGTATTGGGGGCGAACGTCGGGCAGAGCCGGCATGGCGTGTTCACCTCGCGCACTGAAACCCTGAGCAACGACTTCTTCACCAACCTGCTTGACATGGGCGTGGAGTGGAAGCCGACGTCGGCAGCGGCGGACGAGTTCGAAGGACGCGATCGCAAGACCGGTAGCGTGAAGTGGACCGCGACGCGGGTTGATCTGGTGTTTGGTTCCAACGCGATCCTGCGCGCGCTGGCCGAGGTGTATGCGAGCTCTGACGCGAAGGAACAGTTCGTCAAAGACTTCGTGGCGGCGTGGGCCAAGGTGATGGAGCTGGATCGGTTTGACCTGAAATAACAGAAAACGCAAAAACCTGTGGGAGCGGGCTTGCTCGCGAATGCGGTATACCAGTCGACATCTCCGTGTCTGACACACCGCGTTCGCGAGCAAGCCCGCTCCCACATTTCGTTATGCGTTACGCCAGGCTTTTGCTCACCACTTCATATACATCGCTGGACAGCTGACCGGAAGCCAGAATCCGCTCCAGCTCAGCCTTCATCAACGCCTGACGGGCGCTGTCGTATTTGCGCCAGCGAGTCAGCGGCGCCAGTTGCCGCGAAGCGATCTGCGGGTTGAAGCCGTTCAGTTCGATCACCAGATCCGCAAGGAAGCGGTAGCCCGAACCGTCGGCGGCATGGAAGTTGATCAGGTTCTGCCCGGCAAACGCACCGACCAGCGCACGCACCTTGTTCGGGTTCTTGATGTTGAACGCCGGGTGCTGCATCAGGGCCTTGACCCGCGCCAGACCGCCCGGCAGTGTGCTGCCGGCCTGCACGCTGAACCACTGATCCATGACCAGCGGGTTGTCCTTGAAGTGCTCGGCGAAAGTCGCCAGCGCTTTGGCCTTCTGTTCTTCGAACGGCGAGTTGACCAGCACCGCCAACGCGGTGAGGCGCTCGGTCATGTTGTCGCTGTTTTCGAACTGTTCTTGCGTAGCGGCCAGCACTTGCGGCTTGCCGCTGAGCATCAGGTACGACAGCGCAATGTTTTGCAGCGCACGACGGGCAAAGTGTTCGGCCTCGGCCACATACGGCGTCTGCTTCGACAAATCGCGGTTGGCCTGATAACGCAGCCACAGCGCTTCGAACAGGTTGTCCGCCAGTTGCTTGCGGGCAAACTCGCGAGCGGTGTGGATCGCCTCGACATCCGCCACTTCGCTGATTTCGGTTAGATACGCTTCGCTCGGCAGCGAGAGCATTTCGGCGACCATGGCCTGATCCAGCGACTCGTCTGACAGCACGGTTTTCAGCGCCGAGATCAGACGCGGATCGAGCACCAGGCTCTCGCCCTTCTGCTGCTGGGCGATCAGTTCCTGCAGCACCTGCACCGACAGTTGCTGACCGGCATCCCAGCGATTGAAGCCGTCGCTGTCGTGCTGCATCAGGAACATCAACTGGTCGCGGTTGTACGGGAAGCTCAGTTTCACCGGTGCCGAGAAACCACGCAGCAACGACGGCAGCGGCTGTTCAGCGATGTCGACGAAGGTGAAGGTCTGCTCAGCCTCGGTCACCGAGATCACGCGGGTGGTGCCTTGCGCCAATGCTTCACCGGCCAGACGCAGGGCAATCGCGTGGCCTTTGCTGTCGAGCAGGCCGAGTTCAACCGGGATCACGAACGGCAGTTTTTCCACCTTGTCCGGAGTTTCCGGGCAGCTCTGGCGGAAGGTCAGGCTGTAGGTTTTCGCCGCGGCGTCGTAGGACTCGCTGACCGCCAGACGCGGCGTGCCGGCCTGGCTGTACCAGCGCTTGAACTGGGTCAGGTCGACACCGTTGGCATCTTCCATGGCCTTGACGAAGTCGTCGCAGGTCACGGCCTGGCCATCATGGCGTTCGAAGTACAGGTCACTGCCCTTGCGGAAGCCTTCGGCGCCCAGCAGGGTGTGAATCATGCCGACCACTTCCGAGCCTTTTTCGTACACGGTCAGGGTGTAGAAGTTGGAAATCTCGATGAAGCTGTCCGGGCGCACCGCGTGGGCCATGGGACCCGCATCTTCGGCGAACTGGTGAGTACGCAGGTACGCCACGTCCTGGATGCGCTTGACCGTGGCCGAGTTCATGTCCGAGGAGAAACCGGCGTCGCGGAACACGGTGAAGCCTTCCTTGAGCGACAGCTGAAACCAGTCGCGGCAGGTCACGCGGTTGCCTGACCAGTTGTGGAAGTATTCGTGGGCGACGATCGCCTCGACCCGCTGGTGCGCGGCGTCGGTGGCGGTTTCGGCGCGGGCCAGCACGGCGCTGGAGTTGAAGATGTTGAGGCCCTTGTTCTCCATCGCGCCCATGTTGAAGTCGTTGACGGCGACGATCATGAAGATGTCCAGATCGTACTCGCGACCGTAGACCTCTTCGTCCCAGCGCATCGACTTCTTCAGGCTGTTCATCGCGTGCTGGCACTTGTCGATGTTTTCCGGCTCGACGTAGATCCGCAGCGCGACATTACGATTGGTCATGGTGGTGAAGGTGTCTTCGACACACCACAAATCACCGGCCACCAGCGCGAACAGGTACGCCGGTTTCATGAACGGGTCTTCCCAGGTCGCCCAGTGTCGGCCGTCTTCGCCCGGGCCGGAGGCAATCGGGTTGCCGTTGGACAGCAGCACCGGATAGCTGTGCTGCTCGGCGACCACCGTGGTAGTGAACTTGCTCATCACGTCCGGGCGGTCGAGGTAATAGGTGATCTTGCGGAAGCCTTCGGCCTCGCACTGGGTGCAGAACATCGTGCCGGACTTGTACAGGCCTTCCAGCGCAGTGTTGGTTTCCGGGTGGATCCTGACGCTGGTGTCGACCGTGAAACTGGCGCTGGCCGGCTGCAGGGTCAGGGTGTTTTCGCTCAGTTGGTAATCACTGGCGCTCAGTTCCTGGTCGGCCAGGGTCACCGACAGCAACTCCAGTTGCTGGCCGTCGAGTACCAGTGGCGGCAGGCCCGGGCCACGCTCCGGGTTACGGCGCATCACCAGTTGCGCGTGGACCAGGCTGTGGTCCTCGAACAGCTCGAAGGTCAGGTGCGTCTCGTCGATCAGGTACTCGGGCGCCTGATAGTCCTTCAGGTAAATCATCTTCGGTTGTTCGGTGCGCATGCTGGAATCCTTATTGATGCACGGCGAGCTGATAGGCCGTGTATTTACGAATGTTGATCACGCCGGTGTCAAAAATCAGGTACTGACCCTTGATACCCAGCAGCGTGCCTTCGGCAATCGGGTTCTTGTCCAGGTTGAAGCTGACGATTTTGGCCGGGTATTGCTCGACCGGATAGCGGATTTCGAGAGGTTCTACATCGGCAATCGTCTGAATTGCTTGTAGGCCGAATCGCTGCTGCAGGCCTTGCAAGCCCTCGGCGCAGCTTTCAAACAGTTGATCGCGCACTTGCGCCAGATCCACCGCCGCCGCATCGCCCTTGAGCAAGGCGCGCCAGTTGGTCTTGTCGGCCACCTGGCTGCGGAACAGGTCTTCGACGAAGCCCGACTGCTGGCGCGTCGATACGCGCATGATCGGCAGCGCCTGACTCGCGCCCTGATCGAGCCAGCGGGTCGGCAACTGCGTGGCGCGGGTGATACCGACCTTGATCCCCGACGAGTTGGCCAGATACACCACATGATCAGTCATGCAGAACTTCTGACCCCACTCCGGCTCCCGGCAGGTGCCGGCCTCGAAGTGACAACGCTCCGGGCTCATGATGCACAGATCGCACTGCGCCAGTTTGGTCATGCACGGGTAGCAGTAACCCTGGCTGAAACTGGTTTTGGTCTTGCGCCCGCAATGGGTGCAATGAATCGCCCCCAGGTACTCCAGACGCACCGTGGTGCCGATCATGGGGTTGACCGGGACCTCGACGTCATCCAGACGAAACGCGTATTGCACATTCGGCCCGTCCAGGCGCGCCGACATTTTGCTGATTGCACCGCGGCCAATCTCGATCAATGGATGGCATCCGACTTGAACAGGATGTTCGGCACTTCGATCGACTTCGACGCACATTCCTGCGGGCCCATGTAACCGGTGCGCTGGTCTTCAGGCAGGTTCTGGATTTCCCAGGCGATCATCGCCTGCAGCGAAAGCTCGCGCTGTTCGACGGTGAGTTTGCCACCGTCGGACCACTTGCCGATTTCCACGGCCAGTTTCAGGCTCTCGTAGATGTCCGGGGTGATGTTTTTGATCATGTCGTTAAAAGAGGACATCAGGGTCTCCGTGCTCTTTATTCACTTAAAATTTCAGGCGGCCAGTTTACGGCGGTTATACAAACCGCCCAACAAACCGGTGAAGCATCCGATGAGTAACCCGCTGACGTGCGCGGCGTTGGCGATCTGGCCGAAACCGATCATCGAGACCAGTCCGGACATGCAAATCACCAGCCACACCAGCATCATCACCAGCACGCCTCGCGGCAGGCGATACGCCGGGTTCGGCGCCAGCAACTGGAAAATCCAGCAATGGCCGAGCAAACCGTAGAGCACGCCAGACAAGCCGCCAAACAGGCTCGGGCCGCTCCAGGCAAACTGCGCGTAGTTCGACACCAGGCTGAACAGCAGGGTCAGACCGAGCAGGTTGATGCTGCCCTGACGTGACTCGATGCGCCGCCCCAGTTCCCAGTACCACATGCCGTTCATGGCCAGGTGCAGGATGCCGAAGTGCAGCAGCATCGGCGTGAACAGGCGCCACCACTGCCCCGCCGCCAGGCTGTCGGCCAGCGGCGTGAACTGGATGTACTCGCCGACCACGCGGAAGTCGAGGAAGGTCAGCCAGCGAATGGTCTCGAGGTTGTCGCCCAGATAGGTCAGGCCACCGACCAGCAGGCTCAGCAGCAGGATCAACCCGGTGGCCTTGGCGTGTTTGAGTTGCTCGGCGAAGCTCGGACGCTTGAAAGTCGGCGCCAGCGGGATGTCCAGTTGCTGATCGGGATCGCCGGCCGGGAAGCGCTCGTACAGCGAACGCACGTCCTCGCTGATTTCCGAAGGCGCCCACAGCACCTGCTCGCCCGCCTCTTCGCTGACTCGATGCGGCACCTGCATCCGTTGCAGCAGCTTGACGAAACCGCTCAGATCCACCGCCAACGGCAGACGCAATACCGCTACCGCACTCATTGCAGCACCTCCGGCCGCTCGACATCGACCCAGACAAATTTATGCGGATCCAGACGTGTTTCCTGATCCAGACGATAGGCCACCAGTTTGCCGTAGAGCACCGCGCTGTAATCGAGACACGCGAGGTTCGGGCGGATCGGCGCCGGTTTGCCGCTGCGCCAGTAGTGGCCGACGAACAGCAAGGGCTCGTCAATGCCGTAGCGCAGCAGGTTGTTTTTCTCGCTGGAGGTCAGCGGTTTCTGCGCCACCGGCTCCGGCAGCGCATCTGGCTGGAAGACGATGTCGCCGTAGGTTTTCGGGTCGTCTTCCCAGAATTTGGTGCGGAAGAACGAGCGCACCAGACCGTCGCCGCTGGTCATGGTCAAGCCATCCGGCAGGCGCATGTCGGTGCCGCGCAGCAAGCGGTCGAACACGGTGCAGGCGAAACTGCCGGGCACGGCCGACGCCTGGAGAAAGTGCTCGTCGATGCGCGCATCGGGAAACAGCCCGCGCAATGGTTCGATCAGGCTGGCATCCCAACAGGCGTGCACCACACGGAAGCGTCCGGCATCAACCACCAGCGGCAGTTCGTAGAACCAGTTGAGAAAGTCATGCCAGTCGCCCGGATGGTCTTCGAACTGGGTCAGGGTTTCATGCAGCAGGCGCGCGTGCCGCGGCGTGTGCTCACGGACGAACTGCTTGCCGCTGCCCGGCAGCGCCGGCGTGCTCCAGCCCAGTGCGTTGAATTCGTGGTTGCCCATGATGCACAGCGCCTGCCCGGCCTCGACCATGTCGTGGACGATGTGCAGTGCCTCGCGGATTCGCGGGCCACGGTCGATGATGTCGCCGACGAACACGGCCATGCGCGATGGATGCCGCCAGACCCCGCCCTGCTTGTGATAACCGAGACGATCAAGCAAGTGTTCGAGGGTCAGGGCGCATCCGTGCACGTCACCAATCAAGTCATAACTGCGCGCGGGATCGAGCATCAGTCGCCTCCACCACCCAACTTGCTGCCCCAGCCGAGCTTGGTCCGGCAGACTTCGTAGTAGTTGTGGTCGAGCGGATGAATCAGCCGCAGCTTCTGGGCTTTCTTGCTGACGGTGATGGTGTCGCCCGGCGCGCAGGTGAAGTGGTTCTGCCCGTCGCAGGAGACTTGCGGGTAAATCTGCATGTTTTTCGACACGACGATTTTCAGCTCACTGTTGCCATCGACCACAATTGGCCGACTCGACAACATATGGGGGTACATCGGCACGATCACAATGGCATCGAGCTTGGGATGCATGATCGGGCCACCAGCGGACAGCGCGTACGCGGTGGAACCGGTCGGCGTGGCGACGATCAGGCCGTCGGCCTTCTGGCTGCAGACGAACTGGCCGTCGATGTACAGCTCGAACTCGATCATCCGCGTCGATTTGCCCGGGTGCAGCACCACATCGTTCAGCGCATCGCCCTGGCCGATGGCCTCGGCGTGGCGGCGGACTTCGGCTTGCAGCAGGAAACGGTTTTCTACCAGATAATGGCCGTCGAGCACCTTGGCCACTTCGACTTCCAGCTCATCGGGGCGAATGTCGGTGAGAAAGCCGAGGCTGCCACGGTTGATCCCCAGCACTGGAATATTGTGCTTGGCCAACGCGCGAGCGGCACCGAGCAGGCTGCCGTCACCGCCGACGACGATGACCATGTCGCAGACTTCGCCGAGCATCTTGCGTGACGAGGTTTGCAGGCCATGGCCCGGCAGGACTTCGGCGATGGTGTCTTCGAGGATCACGTGCAGGTGACGATCGAGCAGAAAGCGTTTCAGTCGGCGGACGGTATCCAGCACCTGGGAACTGCCCAGGCGACCGATGATGCCGATATTACGAAATTGCTCCATGGGACCTCTGCGGACAATCGAAAACGCGAAAAACACGATTATGGGCGAAAGCCCGCCATAGACAAAATCCTTTCAGCCACGAGGGTGCGCGCGTGTTTAAGGCTATGCTCGCAAGATGATCCTGTTTCCCGACCTGCTCCAGTTACCACACCAATTACGCCATCCGGAAGTGCGTGACCTGGCGTGGGTGATTCTCGCACCGCCGATGCTGGCCGCGACGCCGTGGCCGCAGCGCCATCCGCTGGCCGGTAGCGACTGGGTCAGCGATCCGCAGCGTCTGGAGCACTGGCTGCGGCAACTCGACCGTGACAGTTATGGCTTGCTGCACTGGCTGTCGCAGGCGCGCACGCGGCGGCTGGGCCTGTATTACGAACGGTTGTGGCAGTTTGCCGTGGAGCATGCGCCGGGCATCGAGCTGATTGCCGCCAACCTGCCGATCCGCCGCGAAGGCCACACCCTCGGTGAACTGGACATGCTGCTGCGCGACCGCGACGGTGTGCATCACCTGGAACTGGCGATCAAGCTCTACCTCGGCCCGCAGGAAGGCGACGGCCACGACCCGGCGCAATGGCTGGGGCCGGGTTGTCATGATCGCCTGGACCGCAAACTGGCGCATCTGGCCGAACACCAACTGCCGATCTCGGCGCGCCCGGAAAGCCGTGAGGTGCTGGCGAAGCTGGATATCGAGGTGTTCAGTGCGCAGCTGTGGCTGGGCGGATATCTGCTGTACCCGTGGCCCGGTCAGGCCGAACCGCCGAAAGGCGCGCACCCGCAGCACCTACGTGGCAGTTGGCTGCATCAGAAAGATTGGCAGGCATTTGTCGCCCAGCGCCCGGCGGGCCGCTGGCAACCCCTGCCCCGCCATGCCTGGCTGGCGCCGGCACACTACCCGACGGATCAGACCTGGAGCGCTGAACATCTGCAGATGTGGCTGGACGACCTGGAACCGATGGCCCCGGCGCAACTGCTGGTGCGCCTGACCGAGAATGCGCGGGGCGAATGGGAAGAGGCGGAGCGGTTGTTTCTGGTGGCGGATCTTTGGCCGAATGTGCCGGGGCAGGTGTGAGAGTTGTAGTGCCTTAACCGGCCCTATCGCGAGCAGGCTCACTCCTACAGGGGAACGCATTCCAAGGTAGGAGTGAGCCTGCTCGCGATTGGGGCAACTCGGTCTAAAGGGATAACCGCAGCGCCAAAGCCGCCAAAGTAATCAACAACACCGGCACCGTCAGCACAATCCCGACCTTGAAGTAATAGCCCCAACCAATCCGGATACCCTTGCGCGCCAGCACATGCAGCCAGAGCAAGGTCGCCAGACTGCCGATCGGGGTGATTTTCGGCCCCAGATCGCTGCCGATCACGTTGGCATAGATCATCGCTTCCTTGATCACACCGCTGGCCTGACTGGCATCGATCGACAACAAGCCGATCAGCACTGTCGGCAAGTTGTTCATGATCGATGACAACAACGCCGTCAGCACCCCGGTGCCCAGCGCCGCACCCCATACGCCGTACCCGGCGAACACATCCAGCCAGCCAGCGAGATACCCGGTCAGCCCGGCATTGCGCAGGCCATACACCACCAGATACATGCCCAGCGAGAAAATCACGATCTGCCACGGCGCCTCTTTCAGCACCTTGCGCGTGGAAATCTTGTGGCCTCGGGCGGCGATTCCCAGCAGCAGCGCCGCGCAGACCGCCGAGATCGCGCTGATCGGGATGCCCAGCTGTTCGAGGAAGAAGCAGCCGATCAACAAAATCACCAGCACCACCCAGCCGGCATAGAACGTGGCTTTGTCGTGGATCGCCGTGTGCGGCTGTTCGAGCTGTTCGGGGTCGTAGGCCTTGGGGATGTCGCGGCGGAAAAACCACATCAGCACGCCTAGCGTCGCGGCCACGCTGACGAAGTTGACCGGCACCATCACCGCCGCATAGCGGTTGAAGCCGATGTGAAAGAAGTCCGCCGAAACGATGTTGACCAGGTTCGACACCACCAGCGGCAGGCTCGCGGTGTCGGCGATGAAGCCGGCGCCCATGACGAACGCCAGGGTCGCCGCCGGGGAAAAGCGCAGCGCCAGCAGCATCGAAATCACGATCGGCGTGAGGATCAGCGCCGCGCCGTCATTGGCGAACAACGCCGACACCAGCGCGCCGAGCAGCACCATGAAGGCAAACAGCTTGCGCCCACTGCCCCGCCCCCAGCGCGCCACGTGCAGCGCGGCCCAGGCGAAGAACCCGGCTTCGTCGAGCAACAGGCTGATGATGATCAGCGCAACGAACGTGCCGGTGGCGTTCCAGATGATCTGCCACACCAGCGGAATATCGCTCAAGTGCACGACGCCGAAGATCAGTGCCAGCACGGCGCCGAGCGTCGCGCTCCAGCCGACCCCGAGGCCTTTGGGTTGCCAGATGACAAGGGTGATGGTCAGCAGGAAGATCAGTGACGCAGCGAGCATTCGCGACAGCCTTCAATTATTCAATGAGTGGAGATCCAAACGTTGGGGGGAGGGGGCCCCTCGCCCCCCGGGGGGGGAGGGCGACTAACTGAGTCCTGGTGGCCCCACCCCCCCCCCCGGGCGG
>NZ_JAJSLU010000009.1:110906-129692 GCF_023063025.1 Pseudomonas sp. YL2
CACGGGGGGGGGGGGCCTGGCCGGGGAGGGCGGGGTACAAGACGCCATTTGTGGGCCCCCCCCCCCCCCCCCGAGAGCGACCCCCCTCCCACAGGATCTCTGTTTTATCGCAGCTCAGACCCGATTATTTCTTGTGTTGTTCCACAAATTTCCCATACGCATTAATGAAATTCTGCAGGAACGGTTTCACCGACTCGTTCAACTTGCCCGCCTCGTCAAACGCCGAACCCGCGCCCCCCAGATACGCTTCCGGCTGCTGCATGCACGGCACATCGAGAAACACGAAGGACTGGCGCAAATGCTGGTTGGCACCAAAACCGCCAATCGCCCCCGGCGACACGCTGATCACCGCACCCGGTTTGCCGCTCCAGACGGCTTTGCCATACGGCCGTGAACCCACGTCAATCGCATTCTTCAAAGGCGCCGGCACCGAGCGGTTATATTCCGGGGTGACGAACAGCACCGCGTCGGAAGAACCGACTTCCTGGCGGAAAGTGCTGTAGGCTGCCGGCGGTGAATCGCCGTCGATGTCTTCGTTATAGAGTGGCAGGTCGCCAATCTCGACAATCTTCAGTTTGAGGTTCGCCGGTGCCAGCTCGGCCAGCGCCAGCGCGACTTTGCGGTTGATCGATGCTTTGCGCAGGCTGCCGACGACTACAGCGACGTTGTAGACATTGCTCATGGAAGACTCTCGACTGTCGGTGGGAAGAGCCAGTAGTTATAGATGATTCGATGACAGTTTCACCAGCGAGCAAGGGAAATTCCTGCGCGCTGATTATTTTTTTCCTGTAGGAAAACTTACAGGGCTTGATGACGGTCTACCAAGCCGCAAATCAAGCGTTTTATCTCCAGAGGTTCTAAGCAGATGGCAGCAGTACTCGTCGGTCAGTTCCATGCAAGAGATGCGGAAGGCCGCGTTTATTCCGTGCATGAGTTCCAGGAATCCACTCCGTCGGCAGACGGTTCCACTGGCTCGGAGCCTATTTACAAACTGGCCATTGGCGATCGCGTCAACAAAGTCAGTGACACCGAGTTTCTCCTGGTTCAGTCAGGTATTACCCTGACCCGTGAGCCTGAGACAACCGTCGCGTCATAACTGGCCGTTATGAGCAGAAGTCATATGCGCAGACTTGGGGTAGGATTCAGCCACTGACCCCACCTGCTGAACATGGACTTCACGCATGCGTTTACGTCATATCGAAGTGATTCAGGCGCTCTTGCAGACCGGTCATCTGGGCACCGCCGCCGAATGGCTGCAGCTCCCGGTGACCGAGGTCGAAGAGCGTTTGCGCGAAGCCGAGAGCGAGCTGGGGTTCATGCTGTTCGCCAGCGTACGCGGCCGGCTGCAATCGACGCCTGAAGCGCGGGCGTTGCAGGTGGAAATCGCTCATGTCTATCAGGCGCTGGAGCCGGTGCAGCGTCTGGCCAGCAGCCTCAAGCAATACCTCGCCCCGCCCCTGCGCATCATCGGCACCCCGCCGCTGGCGCAACAGCTGTTGCCGCAAAGTATCGCGCTGCTGCGCCGACGGTTGCCCGACGCTCCTTGCCGCTTGCTCAGCTCTCCGACCTGCGACATCGTCCGCAGCCTGCTGCTGCGCGAAAGCGATCTGGGCCTGAGCCTGCACGATCCGGAACACCCCGACATCCACTGCCAGCCATTGGCCCACGGCAAGCTGCAACTGCTCGCGCCCCACGGCTGGCTGCAACCGAAGCAGAAATACATTTCCCTGCAGGATCTGGCTGGCCAGGCAATGGTTGGCCTCGAAGGCCACGACCCATTGAGCCCGGCGCTGGAGAACAAACTCCAGGCCCTGCGCCCGGCGCCGAGCATCCAGACCCGAGTACAAACCCATCAGATGATGCGCAGCATGGTCGAGGCCGGCGAAGGCCTGGCCATCGTCGACCCGTTCACCGCCCTCGGCGCGCGGACGAGCGGACTGGATGTCTGCCCATTGTCACCGGCGGTGCCGATCAGCCTGTATGCCCTGACCTACCGACACAGCGCCACGCCCACAGCGATTCAGACGCTGCTGACGATTGTCACGGAACAAGCCGAGGCGATGCTGGCGAGCTGAGCGGGTTTTCCAGCGGGTTATCGAACAGTCGATACCAGAACAACGCAATTTCCGCGGTGTTCGGATCAATCCCGCGATAACGTAGATGGTCGATACCGCCAATCTCGTAGCCACAACGCTCATACAAACGACAGGCGCCGAGGTTGTTGTTCTGGGTTTCGAGCATGATCCCCGGCAGTTTTTTCTTGCGACTCCAGAACTGCGCGACATCCAGCAACGCCTTGGCCACACCATGCCGGCGCGCCGGTGCGTGTACCGCCAGCTCATCGATATGGGCAAAGCCGTTCCAGTTGGTGCTGATCACCAGATGACCGACCGGCTCATCATCGAGATACGCCATGAAAATCGCGCTGTCGGCAGCATCGCGATAGCTGCTGAACTCTTCAGGGTCGATGCCGTAGCACTTGCGGTACGGCACGATCGGCGTCACCGCCCAGCGCTCGACCGGTTGGCCAATGACGGCGGCACCGTACGCGGCGACCTCGAAACTGAAGTCGCTGCCCCAGATGTACGCCGCGAAACCATCGTCGGCGACGCGCACCGACAGCCCTGGGTATTTCGGATTCATGACCGGTTGCATACTCGGAAAGGTCCTCATTCCTTGACGCAATCGACGGTGTACTGCCGTCCATTGCCCTCGTCTTCATGTTGCAGTCCATGCACATCAGCGACAAAACCGGGGAAGCTGCTGTCGAACGTGCGGGCAAACTTCAGGTAGTCAATGATCGAGCGGGTTGCCTCGGTAAAGCGCTCCCCCGGCATGATCAACGGAATTCCCGGTGGATACGGCACCAGCATCACCGCCGCGATCCTTCCTTCCAGCTCATCGATCGGCACCGCCTCGACTTCGCCGCGCACCAGATGATCATAGGCATGGGCCGGCTTCATTGCGATTTCCGGCAGCACCGTGTACATGCGTTTCAGATGTTTGGCGGTGGCGTTGCTGCGGTAACAGGCGTGCAGTTGATCGCACAGGTCACGCAGGCCCATGCCGCGATAGCGCGCGGTGTCTTGCTGCGCCACGCACGGCAGGCAGGTCGCGAGACTGATGTTGGCGTCGTAACTGCGCTTGAACTCCAGCAACTCGGTGAGCAGCGTGCTCCACTTGCCTTTGGTGATGCCCATCGAGAACAGCACCAGGAACGAATACAGCCCGGTCTTCTCCACCACCAGCCCGCGCTCCCAGAGGAACTTGCTGACCACCGCCGCCGGGATGCCCTTCTCGCTCAGCGCGCCACCGGCATTCAACCCGGGCATGACCAGGGTCACTTTGATCGGGTCGAGCAGCACATAGTCGTCACTGACTTCGCCGAAGCCGTGCCAGTCGGCGTCCGGCTGCAGCAGCCAGTCTTCAGTCTGCACCCGGTCGATGCCTTCGACGCCGGGCGGCTGCCAGATCGAGAACCACCAGTCATCCGCCGCAATGTGCTGGCGCAGATTGGCCAGCGCCCGGCGAAAACTCAGCGCCTCATCGAAGGTTTCCTGCAACAGCGAACGCCCGGCCGGGCCTTCCATCATGGCCGAGGCCACATCCAGCGAAGCGATGATGCTGTACTGCGGCGAAGTCGAGATGTGCATCATGAACGCTTCGTTGAAACGGTCACGGTCCAGTTGCCGCGCGCCGCCGTCCTGCACATGAATCATCGAGGCCTGGCTGAACGCGGCGAGCAGCTTGTGCGTGGAGTGAGTGGTGAACACCAGCGGGCTGTCCTCGGTGCGCGAGGTGGCCATGCCATAACGCCCGGCGAAGAACTCGTGAAACGCCGCGTAGGCGTACCACGCCTCATCGAAATGCAGCACTTCCACGCTATTGCCCAGGCTCTGTTTGATCAGCTCGGCGTTGTAGCACAGGCCGTCGTAGGTCGAATTGGTGACCACCGCCAGTTTGACTTTCGGCGCCCGGCCTTTGGTCAGCGGGCTGGCGTCGATCTTCGCCTGAATCGATTCGCGACTGAATTCGCTCAGCGGAATCGGGCCGATGATCCCCAGCTCATTGCGCTCCGGGCACAGGTACAGCGGGATCGCGCCGGTCATGATGATCGCGTGCAGCACCGACTTGTGGCAGTTGCGATCGACCAGCACCAGATCATCCCGACCGACCATCGAGTGCCAGACGATCTTGTTGGCGGTCGAGGTGCCATTGATCACGAAAAACGTGTGATCGGCGCCGAAGTTGCGCGCGGCGCGCTCTTCGGCTTCGGCCAGCGGCCCAGTGTGATCGAGCAGTGAACCGAGTTCCGGCACCGATACCGACAAGTCCGAACGCAGGGTGTTTTCGCCAAAGAACTGATGAAACGCCTGCCCCACCGGGCTCTTGTGATAGGCCACGCCACCGCCATGACCGGGGGTGTGCCAGGAATAGTTGGAGTCGGCGGTGTGCTGCACCAGTGCCTTGAAGAACGGCGGCAACAGACCATCCAGATATTTACGCGCCGCCCGCGCCACTTGCCGCGCCAGAAACGGCACAGTGTCTTCGAACAGGTAGAGAATGCCGCGCAGTTGATTGAGCTCGGCCATGGCATCGGCGGGGGCGTTTTCCAGGGTGACCTGTTCGCCCAGCGCGAAGATCGGCAGATCCGGCGCGCGCACCCGCGCCAGGCCGATCAGTTCGGCCATGTTCTGCAGCAGGTGCGAGTTGGTGCTGGCGTCTTCGGCAGCGATCAGCATGCACGCCAGACCATGATGGGTGGAGGCAACCAACCGCCCTTCGGTGTAGTCGATGGCCGAAACGATATTGAAACCTTCCTGCTCCAACTCCCGGGCGATGCCACGGATACGGTCACCGGCGACCGTGTCGGCCTTGATGTCGCGGTGGACGATCAACACCGGAAACTTCAAATCTTTGTACATGAGGCTCAGTGTCCCGAGGCGGCGGATCAAAGTCTGCCAATGCACTCAGGGTAGAGGGTTGCAGCGAAAGTGGCGAGGGTGGCCAGTTGGCTTCATTCAGCCTGACTCGGCTTTTGTGGCGAGGGAGCTTGCTCCCGCTGGGGCGCGAAGCGGCCCCCGGTATTCGTTCAGCATCAATAGTGCATTCAGGTTTTATGACTGCTTCGCAGCCAAGCGGGAGCAAGCTCCCTCGCCACAGAGGGGATCAAGCTTGAGCATCAGCCTCGGCAATCTGCGTCCACAACGCCGGCCCGCCCGCCGACTTGGCAATGATCTCCAGCCGCGCCAAATGCGCCGCCAGTTCCTCTTCCGTCGCCCGAATGATCCGCGCAGGCTGGCGATCAGCCGGCAGACGACGGATTTCGGTGGCGGAGTTGTCCGCGCCCTCGCCCGTGCCATTGCCGTCGGAAGCGTTGCCGGCCAGCGACAGGCTGGTCTGGCCACCGGTCATGGTCAGGTAGACGTCGGCGAGAATCTCCGAGTCGAGCAAGGCGCCGTGCAGTTCACGGCCAGAGTTGTCGACGCCATAACGTTTGCACAAGGCGTCGAGGCTGTTGCGCTGCCCCGGGTGACGTTCCCGAGCCATCATCAGGGTGTCGAGGATGGTGCAATGCTGGGTGATGTCAGCGCGATCGTGCTGACCCATCAAGGCAAATTCGTTGTTGATGAAGCCAACGTCGAACGCCGCGTTATGGATGATCAGTTGCGCGCCGTTGATGAACTCGAAGAACTCGTCGGCCACTTCGGCGAAGCGCGGTTTGCCGACGAGGAATTCGTTGGTGATGCCGTGAACGCCGATCGCGCCTTCGTCACTCTCGCGATCCGGTTGCAGGTAGACGTGAAAGTGCCGGCCCGTCAGGCGCCGACCGATCAGTTCGACACAGCCGATTTCAATGATCCGGTGACCATCGGTCACCGGCATGCCGGTGGTTTCGGTATCGAGTACAACGGATCTGGTGGCCATCAGTGTTCAATTCTCAACGGGGTCAATCGTGCAAAAGCGGCGATGTTAACACGCTCGGCAGAGGTGTTTCAGGTAGACCGAGTCGCTCCATTCGCGAGCAAGCCCGCTCCCACAATTGATCTGCGGTGGACACAGTGCTGATGTACAAAGGAGATCCAGTGTGGGAGCGGGCTTGCTCGCGAAGGCCACGACTCGGTGCAACGGCGGGAATCAGCTCTGCTTGTACCCGCGAACTTCATCCACCCCACGGTTGGCCAACTGGTCAGCCCGTTCGTTACCGTGGTGACCAATGTGCCCGCGCACCCACTTCCAGGTGACCTTGTGGCGATTGACCTGCTCATCCAGCTCTTTCCAAAGGTCAGCGTTTTTCACCGGCTCTTTCGCCGCTGTCTTCCAGCCACGTTTTTTCCAGTTGGCCATCCACTCGTTGATGCCCTTCATCACGTATTGCGAGTCGGTCACCAGCAGCACTTCGCACGGCCGCTTCAAGGCTTCGAGGCCACGGATGGCGCCGAGCAGTTCCATGCGGTTGTTGGTGGTGTTGGCTTCGCCGCCCCACAGTTCCTTTTCGACGCCCTTGCACACCAGCAAGGCGCCCCAGCCGCCCGGGCCGGGGTTGCCCTTGCAGGCACCGTCGGTGAACAGTTCTACGCTATCGACGCTTTCGCTCATGCCACTCTATCCAGAAAAATGCCTGGCCCCGTCAATCGCGGATCGACGATGGCCGCGGCCGGAACAAGTCCGGCCACTATAAAAAGAAGGTTTACGGTTCGATACGACGGCGGTTGACCTTGGCCATCGGCAGCGGAATCAGCTTGCCCATCGGCTCGCGGCGTTCCTGACGCACCGGACGCAGGCCGACCACGATCTTGCGCGCGACCAATAAATAGAAGCCACCGCCCGACAGTTGCCAGTCGCCGGCCTTGCGTTCCCAGCCGGCCAGTCGGGCCTGCCACTTGGGCGACGCGAGCGGCGGACGATAGCACCCGAAGCGGCGTTTCTCCAGCGCAAAGCCCAGCAGATTGAGCCAGTCGGCGACCCGCGATGGCGAGATACAGCGTGCCTGGCGCAAGGCGTCGTGGGCAAATACGTGGCGCAAACCCCAGGTGCTCCAGGGGTTGATGCCGATGATCAGCAGATGCCCGCCGGGGCGTACACTGCTTGCCGCTTCGCGCAGCAAACCGTGGGGCGACAGACAGAAATCCAGACCGTGCTGCAACACCACCACGTCGGCGGCGTGCTCGCTCAACGGCCAGGCCTGTTCCTCGCAGACGATCTCGACACCCGGCAACGGCGCGCCGAGCCGCACGTTGCGCTGCACCTGCGGCGCCGACGGCGGAGTCTGGGCCGACGGCCCGTAATGCACCAGATAGCCGCCGAAGAACCGCCCCAACTCGTCTTCGAGCATGCGCCGTTCTTCATCCAGCAGAAATTGCCCGAGCGGGCCGGCCAGCCATTCACGGGCCGCGCCGATCAACGCCAGCCAGTCGGGATCGGCCTGAGCGAACGCTTTATCGGTCATGTCATTCTCCAACGCCGCTAGAAGCTCTAAGATGCGCCAATGTTTTCCGCTTGGCGAATTCCGACGATGATACAGATCAGTGCCCTGCCCGCGTTCACCGACAACTACATCTGGTTGTTACAGGATCACCGCACCCAGCGTTGCGCCGTGGTCGACCCGGGCGATGCCGCGCCGGTGCAGGCCTGGCTGGCCGCGCACCCGGGCTGGGTGTTGAGCGACATTCTGATCACCCATCACCATCACGATCACGTCGGCGGCGTCGAACGCCTGAAAACGGCAACCGGCGCTAAAGTCTACGGCCCGGCCAGCGAAAACATCCCGGGGCGCGACGTGGCGCTCACGGACAACGACACGGTCAGCGTGCTCGGCTGGGATTTCGATGTCTATGCGGTGCCCGGTCACACCCTCGGCCACATTGCCTATTACCACCACGGCCTGCTGTTTTGCGGCGACACCCTGTTCGCCGCCGGTTGCGGGCGTCTGTTCGAAGGTACGCCAGAACAGATGCACCACTCGCTCAGCCGCCTCGCCAGCTTGCCCGAGGATACGCTGGTGTATTGCACCCATGAATACACCCTGAGCAATCTGAAGTTTGCTGCGGCAGTCGAACCGAGCAACCCGGACATTGCCGCCCGTCTGGAAAAAGTCACCCAACAACGGGAAAAAGGCGTGATGACCCTGCCCTCGACCCTGGCCCTGGAAAAGCTCACAAATCCGTTTTTGCGTACCGCTGAAACATTAGTTACACAAAAAGTGGACGAACGGGCAGGCGCTCAAAACCGGGCGCCGAGTGAGGTTTTTGCGGCTCTGCGGGCATGGAAAGATAAGTTCTAAGTGACTCACCAGCTGGTACAAAAATTCTGAATGGTTGACCGCAGGGGGTGCGCTTTCTAGAATCGCCCGACATTTTTGCCCGGAACTTACTTCCAGCCAATGTCGTCATCCATACGTAAGTCCGTCAATTCAGACACGCTGACCCGCCTGGCGCAAGCCATCGCGGTGGCTGTGTCCGCCACGTTGGCGGGCTGTTCCAGCCATGCTCCGCAGCCTGAAGCGAGCCATACGCCGAACATTGCTGCGCGAGCCAAGCAGAAACCGATCTGGCTCAGCGAAAAGCCCAGCCCGCAGGTGCCTCAGGACATCTGGGAGCGCATGCGCGGTGGTTTCCAGCTGCAGGACGGCCTGGGCGTCAACCCGCGCATCGAGCAGCAGCGGCTGTGGTTTGCCAGCAACCCGTCCTTTCTGGAGAACGCCGGCGAACGCGGAAGCCTCTACATTCATTACATCGTCGAACGCCTCGAAGAGCGCAATATGCCGCTGGAACTGGCCCTGCTGCCAGTGATCGAGAGCGCCTACAACCCGATGGCCTATTCCCGGGCCGACGCATCGGGCCTGTGGCAATTCATTCCGTCCACCGGTCGTTACTACAACCTGCGCCAGACCCGCTTCTATGATGGCCGTCGCGATATTACCGCCTCGACCACCGCCGCGATGGACTACCTGACTCGTCTGCACGACATGTTCAACGGTGACTGGCTGCTGGCCCTGGCGGCCTATAACGCCGGTGAAGGCACGGTCAGCCGCGCCATCGAGCGTAATGAGAAGCTTGGCCTGCCGACCGACTACTGGAACCTGTCGTCGTTGCCGGCGGAAACCCAGGCTTACGTGCCGAAGCTGCTGGCCCTGTCGCAAGTGGTGCTGGCCCCGGAAGCCTACGGGGTGAACCTCAACCCGATCGCCAACGAACCGTATTTCCAGGTCGTCGAAATCAACCAGCGCATGGACCTGTCCAAGGTCGCAGCGGTGGCCAACATCGACGAAGACGAGCTGTTCCAGCTCAACCCGGCTTTCAAGCAGCGCACCACCATCGACGGTCCTCAGCATCTGCTGGTGCCGACGTCCAAGGCGCAATTGCTGACCGCCAGCCTGCAGACCATGCGGCCTGAAGAGCTGATCAGCCCGCGTTCGCTGAAGCCGGTGTTCGACGGTGCCGACCCGACTGAAGTGGCGAAGCTCAAGCGCGCTTACCGGGTCAAACGCGGCGACAATCTCGGTTCCATTGCCAAGGCCAACAAGGTCGAAGTCAAGGACCTGCAGCGCTGGAACAAGCTGACCGGCAAAAACCTCAAGGTCGGCCAGACCCTGGTGATGCAGGACAACACCAAGCGCACCCCGGCGCGCAGCGGTGGCCGGGTCAACACGGTGATCGCTGCCAACAGCAAGACCAAAGGCAAGGCCGACAGCCAGCAGCAGACCCAGTACAAGGTCAAGCGTGGCGACACATTGTATGTGGTGGCCAAGCGTTTCAACGTCGAGATGCAGCATCTCAAGCGCTGGAACCCGGGTGCCGGCAAGGCCCTCAAGCCTGGGCAGATGCTCACGGTCTACCAGCCGCACTGACAGAAGAGCCCCTGAATTTTCAGGGGCTTTTTTATTGCCAGAATTTTTGTCCCCGATGGATTCCTTGTGGTGAGGGGATTTATCCCCGATGGGGCGCGAAGCGGCCCCTGCCTTCCAAAAACCACGGGGACTGCTGCGCAGTCCATCGGGGATAAATCCCCTCGCTACAATGCAAACCGGGCAAGCATTGCACGCCGATTAACAGCCCATTAACCCGCTATCTTTTTCCTGTTCAGACAAGCTGTTACTGTACGGCCCACAAAGCCCAAGCCGCCTGGATCGGATCTGACTTGAAGCGTCCCCTCCTCCTGCTCCTGATCAGCCTGGCCTTGAGCTCACCCGCAAGCGCGACGATTACCGAGAGTCACGGTTATGCGCAGTTCGGCACGCTCAAGTACCCGGCCAGATTTACCCACTTCGACTGGGTCAACCCGCAAGCGCCCAAGGGCGGTACGTTGCGGGTGATGGCGTTCGGCACCTTCGATACGGTCAACCCATACACGTTCAAGGGCACCAGCCCGGTCACCACACCGAATTTCCTGCAGTACGGCATCAACGAGCTGAACGAGCCGCTGATGGTCGGCACCGGCCAGTATTCGCCGTCCGGTGACGAACCGGCGTCCAGTTATGGCTTAATCGCGCAATCGGTGGAGTACAGCGAAGATCGCAGCTGGGTGGTGTTCAATCTGCGCCCGGAAGCACGCTTTCACGACGGCACCCAGATCACCGCTTACGACGTGGCGTTCTCCTACCGAACACTGCTCAAGGACGGACACCCGCTGTACCGCACCGCCCTGCAGGAAGTGTCGCGGGTCGACATCCTCAACCCGCAGCGCATTCGTTTCGTGATGAAACGCTCGGGCAATCCGTTACTGATCCTGCGCCTCGGCGAGTTGCCGGTGCTGCCGCAGCATTACTGGAAGGATCGCGACTTCAAGGCCACCACCTTCGAACCACCGCTGGGCAGCGGCCCGTACCGCATCACCTCAGTGACGCCGGGGCGGCAGCTGATTTTCGAGCGGGTCAAGGATTACTGGGGCAAGGACCTGCCGGTCAATCGCGGCAAGTACAACTTCGATCGCATGGAAGTCGAGTTCTACCGCGACAGCGACGTGGCCTTCGAAGCGTTCAAGGCCGGCGAATTCGACATCTACATCGAGCATCAGGCGAAGAACTGGGCCAACGGCTACAACTTTCCGGCGGTGCGCCGTGGCGAAGTGATCAAGGCGCAGATTCCACACCAGATCCCGACCCAGAGCCAGGGCCTGTTCATGAACACCCGACGCGCGACCTTCAGCGACGTCAAGGTGCGCGAAGCGCTGGGCCTGATGTTCGACTTCGAATGGACCAACCGCGCGCTGTTCAGCGATGCCTACCAGCGCACCACCAGCTACTACCCTAACAGCGAGTTTTCCGCGACGGGGCTGCCGGTCGGGCATGAATGGCTGATGCTCAAGCCGTACAAGGATCAGTTGCCCGCGAAGCTGTTCACCGAGCCGTTCAGCCTGCCGCAAACCGATGGCCGTGGCATCCCGCGAGAGACCATGCGCAAGGCCCTGGCCCTGCTCGCCGAGGCCGGCTGGAAACTCAACGGCCAGCGCCTGCAAAACACCGCAGGGCAGCCGCTGAGCTTCGAACTGTTGCTGGTCAATCCGAACCTTGAGCGGATCCTCCAGCCCTATATCGAGAACCTCAACAGCATCGGCATCGACGCGCGCCTGCGCACGGTGGATCGCGCTCAATACAAACAGCGCCTGGACCAGTTCGATTTCGACATGATCCTGATGACCCTCAACCAGACCCTCAGCCCGGGTCTGGAGCAATGGCAGTACTTCCATTCCAGTCAGGTCGGGGTCAAGGGCAGCAAGAATTACGCCGGTATTGCCAACCCGGTGGTCGATCACCTGCTCGAACAATTGCTCGCCGCGCAAACCCGCGACGAACAGGTCGCCGCCGGCAAGGCGCTGGACCGCGTGCTGCTCTGGCAGCACTACAGCATTCCCAACTGGTACCTCAATTATCACCGACTGGCCTACCGCAACCGGTTGGCCTTCGTCACCACGCCGCCCTACACCCTGGGCCTGAGCGCGTGGTGGCTGAAATCTTCGGAGAACAATAAATGACGCCCATCCGCGCCCTGCTCGTGCAGGCCAGCGGTCTGCTGTTCGCCGGGCTGGCGATTGCCGCCCCGCAACACGCTGTGACCCTGTACAACGAGCCGCCGAAATACCCGGCGGACTTCAAGCAGTTCGATTACGTGAACCCCGACGCGCCCAAGGGCGGGATCTTCCGTCAGGCCGGGTTCGGCGGCTTCGACAGCCTCAACCCGTTCATCAGCAAAGGCGTGCCGGCCGATGACGTCGGGCAGATCTACGACACCCTGACCAAGCACAGTCTCGACGAACCGTTCACCGAGTACGGCCTGATCGCCGCGAAGATCGAGAAAGCCCCGGACAACAGCTGGGTGCGTTTCTACCTGCGCCCGGAAGCGCGTTTTCACGATGGCCATCCGGTGCGCGCCGAAGACGTGGTGTTCAGCTTCCAGACCCTGACCAAGGACGGCTCGCCGCTGTTTCGCGGCTACTACAGCGATGTCGAAGAGGCCATCGCCGAAGACCCGCTCAAGGTGCTGTTCAAGTTCAAGCACACCAACAATCGCGAGTTACCGCTGATCCTCGGTCAGCTCCCGGTGCTGCCGAAACACTGGTGGGCCAATCGTGATTTTTCCAAGGGCAATCTGGAGATCCCGCTGGGCAGCGGCCCGTACAAGGTCGCCGAAGTGAAAGCCGGGCGCTCGGTGCGCTATGAACGGGTCAAGGACTACTGGGGCAAGGATCTGCCGGTCAATCGCGGGTTCTACAACTTCGACGTAATGACCACCGATTACTACCGCGACAACACCGTCGCCGTCGAAGCGCTGAAGGCCGGCCAGTTCGATTACTGGCTGGAAATGACCGCGAAGAACTGGGCCAACGCCTACAACATCCCGGCGGTCACCGAAGGCCGCTTGATCAAGGAACAGATCGCCAACAGCAACCCGACCGGCATGCAGGGCTTCGTTTTCAACTTGCGCCGTCCGGTGTTTCAGGATGTGCGGGTGCGTCAGGCGCTCGGCCTGCTGTTCGATTTCGAGTGGACCAACAAGCAGCTGTTCAACGGTGCCTACTTCCGCACCCGCAGCTATTTCGAGAACTCGGAAATGGCCGCCACCGGCCTGCCCGACGTCGAACAACGGGCGATCCTCGAACCGTTTCGCAGCAAGCTGCCGGCGCAGGTGTTCAGCGAAGCCTTCGAGAACCCGAAGACCGACGCCAGCGGCATGATCCGCACCCAGCAGCGCGAGGCCTATCAATTGCTGCAGGAGGCTGGCTGGAAGATCGTCGACGACAAAATGGTCGACGCCAGCGGCAAACCGGTGGTCATCGAGTTTCTTCTGGCGCAGACCGAATTCGAACGCGTGCTGCTGCCGTTCAAACGCAATCTGGCCGACCTCGGCATCGATCTGGTGATCCGCCGTGTCGACGTTTCGCAATACATCAACCGCGTGCGCTCGCGGGACTTCGACATGATGGTCGGCAGCTTTCCGCAATCCAATTCGCCGGGCAACGAGCAGCGCGAATTCTGGATGAGCGCCGCCGCCGACAAACCGAGCAGCCGCAACACCATGGGCCTGAAGGATCCGATCGTCGATCAACTGGTGGAGAACCTGATCAACGCCGACTCGCGCAGCAGCCTGGTGGCGCACGCCCGGGCGCTGGATCGAGTGCTGCAATGGGGTTACTACGTGGTCCCCAACTGGCACATCAAGACCTGGCGCGTGGCGTACTGGAACCACATCGGTCACCCGAAAGTCTCGCCCAAATACGACATCGGGATTAATACCTGGTGGGTCAAGCCTGACGCGAAGCCCGCCATAGAAGTCGAAACCAAACTGCAAGCCGACCCTGTGGGCACGGAGTAATCAGATGCTGGCGTATATCTTTCGGCGACTGCTGCTGATCATCCCGACCCTGTTCGGCATCCTGCTGATCAACTTCGTGATCATCCAGGCCGCGCCCGGCGGCCCGGTGGAACAGATGATCGCCAAGCTCGAAGGCTTCGAAGGCGCCACCAGCCGCATCGCCGGTGGCGGTGCCGAGGTCTCGGTGGCCGGCTCCGCGTATCGTGGCGCGCAAGGCCTCGACCCGGCGCTGATCAAGGAAATCGAGCACATGTACGGGTTCGACAAGTCGGCCCCGGAACGTCTGTGGATCATGGTCAAGAACTACGCGAAGCTGGATTTCGGCGACAGCTTTTTCCGTGACGCCAAGGTCATCGACCTGATCAAGGAAAAGATGCCGGTGTCGATCTCGCTCGGGCTGTGGAGCACGCTGATCATGTACCTGGTGTCGATCCCGCTGGGGATCGCCAAGGCCACGCGGCACGGCAGCCACTTCGACGTCTGGACCAGTTCGGCGATCATCATCGGCTATGCGATTCCGGCGTTCCTGTTTGCGATTCTGCTGATCGTGGTATTTGCCGGCGGCAGTTATCTGGACTGGTTCCCGCTACGCGGGCTGACCTCGAACAACTTCGATGAACTGAGCCTGGGCGGCAAGATCCTCGACTACTTCTGGCACCTGGCGCTGCCGGTGACCGCGCTGGTGATCGGCAACTTCGCGACCATGACCCTGCTGACCAAAAACAGCTTCCTCGACGAGATCAACAAGCAGTACGTGGTTACCGCCAAGGCCAAGGGCCTGACGCGCAATCGCGTGCTCTACGGCCACGTGTTCCGCAACGCCATGTTGCTGGTGATTGCCGGGTTCCCGTCGGCGTTCATCGGCATCTTCTTCACCGGCTCGTTGCTGGTGGAGGTGATCTTCTCCCTCGACGGTCTGGGTCTGATGAGTTTCGAAGCGGCGATCAACCGCGATTACCCGGTGGTGTTCGGCACTCTGTTCATCTTCACCCTGCTCGGCCTGGTGGTGAAACTGATCGGCGACCTCACCTACACCCTGGTCGATCCGCGCATCGACTTCGCCAGCCGGGAGCATTGAGATGAACCTGTCCCCTCTCAACCGCCGCCGGTTCGAACTGTTCAAGGCCAACAAGCGTGGCTGGTGGTCGCTGTGGCTGTTCCTGATTCTGTTCGGGCTGAGCCTCGGTGCCGAGCTGATCGCCAACGACAAGCCGCTGGTGGTGCATTACGACAACCACTGGTACTTCCCGGCGATCAAGCGCTACCCGGAAACCACCTTCGGCGGCGAGTTCCCGCTGGAAGCCAACTACAAGAGCCCGTACATCCGCGAACTGCTCAAGGCCAAGGATGCGTGGGTGTTGTGGGCGCCGATCCCCTACAGCTACCAGAGCATCAACTACGACCTGAAAGTCCCGGCCCCGGCCCCGCCCTCGGCGGACAACCTGCTGGGTACCGACGATCAGGGCCGCGATGTGCTCGCGCGGGTGATCTACGGCTTCCGCATTTCGGTACTGTTCGCGCTGACCCTGACTGTGCTCAGCTCGATCATCGGCGTGATTGCCGGCGCGCTGCAGGGTTTCTATGGCGGCTGGGTCGATCTGGCCGGGCAACGCTTTCTGGAGATCTGGTCGGGATTGCCGGTGCTGTACCTGCTGATCATCCTTGCCAGTTTCGTCCAGCCGAATTTCTGGTGGCTGCTGGGAATCATGCTGCTGTTCTCGTGGATGAGCCTGGTCGACGTGGTGCGCGCCGAGTTCCTGCGTGGCCGCAACCTCGAATACGTGCGTGCGGCACGGGCGCTGGGCATGCAGAACGGCGCGATCATGTTCCGCCACATCCTGCCCAACGCGATGGTCTCGACCATGACCTTCATGCCGTTCATCCTGACCGGCGCCATCGGCACCCTGACTGCGCTGGACTTCCTCGGCTTCGGCTTGCCGGCCGGCAGTCCGTCGCTGGGTGAACTGGTGGCCCAGGGCAAATCCAACTTGCAGGCACCATGGCTGGGCATGAGCGCGTTCGCGGTGCTGGCGCTGATGTTGAGTTTGCTGGTGTTTATTGGCGAGTCCGCTCGCGATGCCTTCGACCCGAGGAAGTGAAATGAATCAGGACAATCTGATCGAAGTGCGCGACCTCGCCGTCGAGTTCGGCTTCAACGAGCGGCGGCACCGGGTGGTCGAAGGCGTGAGCTTCGACATCAAGCGCGGCGAAACCCTGGCGCTGGTCGGCGAGTCCGGCTCGGGCAAATCGGTGACCGCGCACTCGATCCTGCGCCTGCTGCCCTACCCGCTGGCCCGCCATCCGGCCGGCAGCATCACCTATGCCGGGCAGAACCTGCTGGACCTGAGCGAAAAGACCATCCGCCACATCCGTGGCAACCGCATCGCGATGATCTTTCAGGAGCCGATGACCTCGCTCAACCCGTTGCACTCGATCGAAAAGCAGATCAACGAGATCCTCGGCATCCACAAGGGTCTGAGCGGCAAAGTCGCGACCAAGCGCACTTTGGAGCTGCTGGAGATGGTCGGCATTCCCGAGCCGCACAAACGCCTCAAGGCCCTGCCCCACGAATTGTCCGGCGGCCAGCGCCAGCGGGTGATGATCGCCATGGCGTTGGCCAACGAGCCGGAACTGCTGATCGCCGACGAGCCGACCACCGCACTGGACGTGACCGTTCAGCTGAAAATCCTCGATTTGCTCAAGAAACTTCAGGCTCGATTGGGCATGTCGCTGCTACTGATCAGTCACGATTTGAACCTGGTGCGAAGAATTGCGCATCGCGTATGTGTCATGCAGCGCGGTTGCATCGTCGAACAGGCATCGTGCGCAGAGCTGTTCCGTTCGCCGCAGCATCCGTACACTCGGGAATTGCTCGGCGCGGAGCCCAGCGGGGGCCCGGCGACCAATAAAATCGGGGCGCCGCTGCTCGAAGTCGAGAACCTCAAAGTCTGGTTCCCGATCAAGAAAGGCCTGCTCAAGCGCACGGTGGATTACGTCAAGGCAGTGGACGGCATCAATTTCAGCCTGCCTCAGGGTCAGACGCTGGGGATCGTGGGGGAAAGCGGTTCCGGCAAATCCACGCTGGGTCTGGCGATTTTGCGGCTGATCGGCAGCAAAGGCGCGATTCGCTTTGAGGGCAAACAGCTAGACTGCCTGACGCAGAACGAGGTTCGCCCGTTGCGGCGGGAGATGCAGGTGGTGTTTCAGGATCCGTTCGGCAGCCTGAGTCCGCGGATGTGCGTCAGCGACATCGTTGGCGAAGGCCTGCGGATTCACAAGATGGGCACCGCCGCCGAGCAGGAAGCGGCGATTATTGCGGCATTGAAGGAGGTAGGTCTGGATCCGGAAACCCGGCACCGCTACCCTCACGAATTTTCCGGTGGGCAACGGCAACGTATCGCCATTGCCCGGGCTTTGGTGCTGAAACCGGCGCTGATCCTGCTGGACGAGCCGACTTCCGCGCTCGACCGCACGGTGCAGCGGCAAGTGGTGGAGCTGTTGCGTTCACTGCAAGCCAAGTACAACCTGACGTATTTGTTCATCAGCCATGACCTGGCTGTCGTCAAAGCGCTGAGCCACCAGTTGATGGTGGTCAAGCATGGCCAAGTGGTCGAACAGGGAGACGCGCAAGATATTTTTGCCGCCCCCAAACATCCGTATACACAGCAGTTGCTGGAAGCCGCTTTTTTGGCACCAGCCACTGCGCAATAACCTGAAAGAGGAGCAACACATGGGTTTTCTCGCCGGTAAGCGCGTACTGATCGTCGGTGTCGCCAGCAAGCTGTCCATCGCATCCGGCATCGCTGCCGCCATGCATCGCGAGGGCGCTGAGCTTGCCTTCACTTATCAGAACGACAAACTGAAAGGTCGTGTTGAGGAATTCGCTCAAGGCTGGGGTTCGAGCCCTGAGCTGTGCTTCCCGTGCGACGTGGCCAGCGATGAAGAAATCGCCAAGGTCTTCGAAGAACTGAGCAAGAAGTGGGACGGCCTGGACTGCATCGTGCACTCCGTCGGCTTCGCCCCGGGCGACCAACTGGACGGCGACTTCACCGAAGCCACCACCCGTGAAGGTTTCCGCATCGCTCACGACATCAGCGCCTACAGCTTCGTGGCCCTGGCCAAGGCTGGCCGCGAAATGATGAAAGGCCGCAACGGCAGCCTGCTGACCCTGTCGTACCTGGGCGCCGAGCGCACCATGCCGAACTACAACGTGATGGGCATGGCCAAGGCTTCGCTGGAAGCTGGCGTACGCTACCTGGCCGGCTCCCTGGGCCCGGACGGCACCCGCGTCAACTGCGTATCGGCTGGCCCGATCCGTACCCTGGCAGCCTCGGGCATCAAGAACTTCCGCAAGATGCTGGCCGCCAACGAAGCGCAAACCCCACTGCGCCGCAACGTCACCATCGAAGAAGTCGGCAACGCCGGCGCCTTCCTGTGCTCCGACCTGGCGTCGGGCATCAGCGGTGAAATCATGTACGTGGACGGCGGCTTCAACACCACCGCCATGGGCAACATCGAAGAGTAATCTTCGGTCTGCCAATAAAAAACCCGCCAATCGGCGGGTTTTTTTGTGCCTGCAATGTCTTCAACAACCCAAATCCCCCTGTAGGAGTGAGCTTGAATTTCGTGAACAGCGGATAAACCTGTGGGAGTGGGCTTGCTCACGAAGAGGCCGGTACATTCGACATGGATATCGCCTGAGCGGACGCTTTCGCGAGCAAGCCCGCTCCCACAGGGTTCTGCGCTGCACCTGAATTTTGTGAGCAGCCGACAAACCTGTGGGAGTGGGCTTGCTCACGAAGAGGCCGGCACATTCGACATGGATATCGCCTGACCGGACGTTTTCGCGAGCAAGCCCGCTCCCACACTGTTTTTACGATGTGCCTGAATTTTGTGGGCAGCCGACAAACCTGTGGGAGTGGGCTTGCTCACGAAGAGGCCGGCACATTCGACATGGATATCGCCTGACCGGACG
>NZ_JAJSLU010000009.1:129862-248747 GCF_023063025.1 Pseudomonas sp. YL2
TGTATCTGGATTTTGTGAGCACCCGATAAACCTGTGGGAGTGGGCTTGCTCACGAAGAGGCCGGCACATTCAACATGGATATCGCCTGGCCGGACACTTTCGCGAGCAAGCCCGCTCCCACACTATTTTGCGATGCGCCTGAACTTTGTGGGCAGCGGATAAACCTGTGGGAGTGGGCTTGCTCACGAAAAGACCGGCAGATCCAACATGGATATCGCCTGACGGACGCTTTCGCGAGCAAGCCCGCTCCCACAGGGTTCTGCGGTGTATCTGGATTTTGTGGGCAGCCGCTAAATCTGTGGGAGCTGGCTTGCCAGCGATGAGGCCTGAATCAGCGCCGTTTCAACGCCTGCTTGTGCGCATACATCGCCTGGTCGGCATCAGCCAGTAGCCGATCCACCGTGTCATGCCGTTGCGGATCGTATTCGATCTGGCCGACGCTGAAGCGGATGTCGTAGCCGCGTTGCAACATCGTATTGCGCTCGTCGAGGATGTCCTTGAGCCGCGCCATGATTGCCGTGGTTTCGACGTGACTGGAGCCGGTCAGCAGCGCCACGAACTCATCACCGCCCAGGCGCCCGACCACGTCGCTCTCGCGAAAGGCGATGCGCAGCACATCGGCAAAGGTCTTCAGCGCACTGTCGCCCTCAGCATGGCCGTAACGATCATTGATCTGTTTGAAGTCATTGAGATCGAAAAACAGCAGCGTCGCCGGTTTGTCCAGACGCGCGCAAGCGTCCAGCGCATGTTGGGCGAGCTGTTTGAAACCGCGGCGATTGGACAGCAGCGTCAGCTCGTCCATGCTCGCCATCTGCACCGCCATCAACTCTTGCTCGGCCATGCCGGCCAGATCGCGCAACAGGGCACGCTCCTCGTCGTCGAGTTCACGCGGCTGGGTGTCGATCAGGCACAACGTGCCCATTTTGTTGCCGTTGGGCACGGTCAGCGGGTAGCCCGCGTAGAAACGGATGTTCGGCTCGCCGGTGACCAGCGGATTGTCATGAAAGCGCTTGTCCTGCTTGGCATCAGGCACCAGCAGCAATTCGTCCTGAAGAATCGCGTGCCCACAGAACGACACATCACGCGGGGTTTCGTTGACGTCGAGGCCGACGCACGACTTGAACCATTGCCGATCCTTGTCCACCAGCGTCACCAGCGCAATCGGCACGTTGAACAGGCGTTTGGCCAGCCGCGTGAGCCGGTCAAAACGCTCCTCCGGCGCCGAATCAAGAACCTTCAAGCCGTGCAGCGCTTGAATTCGGGTGGCTTCATTGGCGGGTTTGATCGGGGCCAGCATCACGCACTCCATCAGGGTCAATGACCGTTAGAGTAGCCTGATTCGCCAGCGACTCACACACTCAACCGCCCGCCACCGGACATGGCCCGCCAGCATCGGCCCAAAGCTTGAACTGGGCCACAAAAATGTCATGCGGCACCGACACCGGTGCGCGCCCTGCTCCGGGGTTCCAGCCCCACAACACCAGTTTGTCGTCGCTGACATGTTTGATCAGCGCGGCGAAATCACGGTCGCCGTTGCTCGAGCGGTCCTTGATCATCGCGCACAACTTGTCCGGCGGCAGGCCGATCCAGGCCATCTTGTGGGCCGCCGGCGGCAGACTCCAGTGTGGTGCCCCCGGTGGCGCGTGGGGGCCATAACTGGCCGGCGGATTGCTCTCGGCGTGGCAGGTGGCGCAGGGCAAACCGGCGGCGCCCTTGCCGTCCATGCCACGCACCACATTCATCGCGTGTGGTTTGCCGGCATCGAATTGCAGCGGCGAGTCGCCGGGGATGTGGCAGTTCTGGCAGCGCGGGCTCTGGAACACCTTCTGCACCGTGCCGAACGCCTTGAGCGCTTCCTGATCGTCGGCGAACAGGTCCGAGGCGTAGCCGCCCAGCCCCAGCAATATCACCGTGCCCAACAGCAGATGTCGTTTCATCTCACACCCCCGACAGTTGCAGCGGCAGTTCACGCAAGCGCTGCCCGGTCAGCGCATACACGGCATTGGCCACCGCCGGCGCTGTGGGCGGAACCCCGGCCTCACCGATGCCGCCGGGTTTGTCGCTGCTGGGCACGATATGCACCTCGACCAGCGGCATCTCGTTGAGCCGCAGCACCTGGTAATCGTGATAATTGGACTGCACCACCGCGCCGTCCTTGAGCGTCAGCTTGCTGTGCAGCGCCATGCCCAGGCCAAAGGTGATGCACGATTCCATCTGCGCCGCGATGCTCTGCGGATTGACCGCGATTCCGCAATCCACCGCACACACCACGCGGTGCACGCGGATCGCCAGATTGTCCTGCGAGACCTCGGCCACCTGCGCCACATAACTGCCGAACGACTCGTGCACCGCCACGCCCAACGCATGCCCGTCCGGCAATGGCGCTGTCCAGTTGGCCTTCTCCACCGCCAGATTCAGCACCCCGAGATGCCGCGCATGGTCCTTGAGCAAGGTGCGTCGATATTCGACCGGGTCCTTGCCCGCCGCCGTGGCCATTTCATCGATCAGCGACTCCATGACGAACGCGGTGTGGCTGTGCCCCACCGAACGCAGCCACAGCACATTGATTCCGGTCTGCGGCGAATGCAGCTCGACCTGTTGATGGGCCAGGCCCTTGATATACGGGCTGTCGGCCACACCTTCGACCGAAGTCGCGTCGATGCCGTTCTTGACCATGGTCTGTTCGAGCATGGTGCCGGCCATGATCGACTGGCCGACCAGCACATGCTGCCAGCTCAGCGGCATGCCCTGCCCGTCCAGGCCTATGCGTGCCTGATGCAGGAACATCGAGCGGTAATAGCCGCCGCGAATGTCGTCCTCGCGCGACCACACGGTTTTCACCGGCAGCCCGGCGGCTTTCGCCACTTGCACCGCTTCGGCGACGAAGTCCGAGGTCGGATTGGCCCGCCGCCCGAATCCGCCGCCAAGAAACTCGGTGTGAATCTCCACCTGTTCCGGTTTGAGCCCGGTGATCTTGCCGGCGACCATCTGGTCGAGGGTCTGGAATTGCGTGCCGGTCCAGATCTCGCACTTTTCGGCGCTGATCTTCACTGTGCAGTTCAGCGGTTCCATCGGTGCGTGCGCCAGATACGGCACGCTGTATTCGACGTCGATTTTCTTCGCCGCCTTGTCGAAGTTGCCTTTCGGATCCCCAGCCTGGCTGGCGGAAGTGCCCGGTGTCGCTGCCAGTTTGCGGAAACTGTCGAGCAGGCCCTGGCTGCTCAGGTCAGCGTGCGGCCCGAGATCCCAATCGACCTTCAGCGCATCACGACCGAGTTTCGCCGCCCAATAATGCTCGGCAATCACCGCCACGCCGGTCGGCACCTGTACCACTTTGTGCACACCGGGCACCGCCAGTGCCTCGGCGCCCTCGAAGGATTTGACCGTGGCACCGAACACCGGCGCACGGGCGACCATCGCAGTCATCAAGCCCTCGAATTGCACGTCCATGCCGAACTTGGCGCGGCCGGTGATTTTCTCCGGGGTATCGAGGCGTTTGGTCGGTTTGCCGATGACTTTCCAGTCCTTGGCCTCTTTGAAGGTGATCGACTTTGGATCTGGCACTGGCAGTTGCCCGGCGGCGTCCGCCAGTTCGCCGTACGTCGCGCGTTTATCGCCGGCGATCACTACGCCGGACTCGGTGCGAATCGTCGACGCAGCGACGTTGAAGCGCTTGGCCGCCGCTTCCACCAGCATCTGCCGCGCCGTGGCCCCGGCGAGCCGGTAGCGGTCGAATTCCATCCAGGTCGAGGTCGAGCCGCCAGTAATCTGCATCCCGCCAAACGCGGGCATGCCGTAATTGGCCGCCGAGGCCGGCGAGTGTTCGACGCGAATCGTCGACCAGTCGGCGTCCAGCTCTTCGGCGATCAGCATGGTCAGACCGGTCCAGATGCCCTGACCCATTTCCGAGTGCCCGAGCAACACCGTCACGCTGTTGTCGGCGGCAATGCGCAAAAACGCATTCGGCGCGAAGACCTTGCCTTCATTCTCCGCCGCCAGAGCAAAACGATGGGCACCGGGCACGACGAACGCCACCACCAGGCCGCCACCCAGCACGGCACTGCCCTTGAGAAATCCACGACGCGATACAGGACTGTTCATCAGCCTTCTCCCAACATGCCTCAGCCGATTTCGGACGCGCGCTTGACCGCCGCGCGGATCCGGGGATAGGTACCGCAGCGGCAAATATTGCCGGAGAGCGCCTGATCGATATCGCTGTCGGTGGGTTTGGGGATTTTCGCCAGCAGCGCGGCGGCAGACATGATCTGCCCGGACTGACAATAACCGCACTGCACCACATCAAGTTCGGCCCAGGCCTGCTGCACCGGGTGCGAGCCATCGGTCGAAAGGCCTTCGATCGTGAGAATCTTTTGGCCGTGGGCCACGGCGGTGGCGGGCGTGATACAGGCGCGCAACGGCGCGCCATCGACGTGTACGGTGCAGGCGCCGCACTGGGCCATGCCACAGCCGAATTTGGTACCGGTCAGGTGCGCCACGTCACGCAGGACCCAGAGCAACGGCATGTCGGCCGGCACATCGAGCTCCTGATCCTTGCCATTGATATTCAAGGTCAGCATCGGGGATTTTCCTCAGACTCACGGTGTTCTGAAGGGGCGTCGCTACGGCCAGCAAAGCCTGTGCGCGCCTCGGCTTATCCCTTTCAGCAAAGCCTAATTTGCGCGTGAAGCCAGACATGGCGACCACCGGTCATGCCCTATCGCAAAAATGTCGACTTTAATCTTCTGGCTGATAACGGCGCTTATCCGAACCGTCACGACCGGTCTGCGACGAGCGCGGTAACCCATCACCTTGGTCAGGAGTCGCGAACATGGGATTTGTCACCACCAAAGACGGCGTCGAAATTTTCTACAAGGACTGGGGCCCGAAGGACGCCCCGGTGATCCACTTCCACCACGGCTGGCCGCTCAGCTCGGATGACTGGGATGCGCAGATGCTGTTCTTCCTGGGCCAGGGTTTTCGAGTGATCGCCCATGACCGCCGGGGGCACGGAAGGTCGAGTCAGGTCTGGGACGGCCATGACATGGACCATTACGCCGACGATGCGCTGGCGGTGGTCACGCATCTGGGGCTGAAGAATGTGGTGCATGTCGGCCACTCCACCGGCGGCGGCGAGGTCATCCACTACATCGCCCGTCATGGTCAGGACAACGTCGCCAAAGGCGTGTTGATCAGCGCGGTGCCACCGTTGATGGTGCAGACCGAAAGCAATCCGGGTGGCTTGCCGAAATCGGTGTTCGACGATTTTCAGGCGCAACTGGCTGACAATCGTGCGCAGTTCTATCGCGACATTCCCAGCGGCCCGTTCTACGGCTACAACCGTCCGGGCGCCAAGCCGTCTGAGGGGATCATCGGCAACTGGTGGCGTCAGGGCATGATCGGCGGCGCCAAGGCGCATTACGACGGGATCGTTGCGTTCTCGCAGACCGATTTCACCGAAGACCTGAAGAAAGTCACCGTGCCGGTGCTGGTGATGCATGGCGAGGACGATCAGATCGTACCGTATGCGAACTCGGGGCCTTTGTCGGCGAAACTGCTGCCAAATGGCACGTTGAAGTCGTATCCGGGGTTTCCGCACGGGATGCCGACGACTGAGGCGGCGACGATCAATGCCGATTTGCTGGCATTTATTCGCGGCTGAGGAGAGTTGCGTTCACGCCTGTCTCCTGTAGGAGCGAGCCTGCTCGCGATGGCGATGTATCAGGCAACAAATGTTCAATCTGTTCCGACGCTATCGCGAGCAGGCTCACTCCTACAAGGGAACTTGATTGGCCTGAAGTTCACTACGCCTCGGTGCGCCCCGTCCCTTCGCGATCACGTTCGTAGTGGTGCGCCAGTGGCAGCGCGGGCAACCATGACTCGCGCCGTACAGTCCACAGTTCATAGGTCGGCTTGAACTGGTTCGGCGCGTCCAGCGAGCCGACATTCACTTCAATTTCATCCCCCGAACGCGCCAGTACCGGCGAACCACAGCGCGGACAGAACACCCGCCCTTGATACTCGCCAGTGTTGCCGCTGACGGTCACCGCATTCTCGGGAAATATCGCCGAGGCATGGAACAACGCCCCGTGGTGTTTGCGGCAGTCGAGGCAGTGGCAAATCCCGACGCGGTAAGGTTGGCCCGACGCTTCGAAACGCACATCGCCGCACAGGCAACCGCCAGTTAATGAGTTCATGGTGTCTATCCTCTGCCAGACTCTGTTCAGCCTTTGAACATAGCAGCCGTACAAGCGAACGCTCACATTCTGCCTACGCCGGAGACAGCCCCATGCCCTCCCCCGAGTCCATCTTGTTACAGAGCTGGCACACCAACGCTGACGCCTGGATCGACGCGATCCGCAGCGGTACCATCGAAAGCCGCCAGCAAGTCACCGATCAGGCGATCCTGCTGGCGATCATGGGCCGTCAACCCGAACGCGTGCTGGATCTGGGTTGCGGCGAAGGCTGGTTGTTGCGGGCGCTGGCGGATCGCGGTATCGATACGGCGGGCGTCGATGGCGACGCGACGTTGATCGAGGCTGCACGCGAGGCCGGTTCGGCCAAGGTACATGTGGCCAGTTATGCGGCATTGGTCGACGCCGAAATTGATATTGGCCGTGATTACGATTTGATCTGCGCCAACTTCTCGCTGCTGCATCAGGACATCATTCCATTGCTCGCCGCGATGCAGGCGTTGCTGGTTCCCGGCGGCGCCATGATCATTCAGACCCTGCATCCGTGGGCCGTGGCGGCCGGCGATTATCAGGATGGCTGGCGTGAAGAGTCCTTCGCCGGGTTCAAGGGCCAGTGGCAGCCGATGCCGTGGTATTTCCGCACGCTGTCGAGCTGGTGCAACGCGCTGGACATGGCCGGGTTTCACCTGGTCAGCCTGCAAGAGCCGCAGCATCCGCAAAGCCCGGTGCCGCAGTCGCTGTTGATGATTGCCGAGCGGCGCTCCTTGTAGGAGTGAGCCTGCTCGCGATGGCGTAGTGTCAGGCAACACATATGCAAACTGTACCGACACCATCGCGAGCAGGCTCACTCCTACAGGGTTTGTCGGCGAGCGACGCACTTGTCGATCTACGGCAGCGCCATTCGACCAAGGACTGACTACGCTGTAAAACCTGCGTGTCTAACCTGCCGAGGATGACTGCCATGCAACGCTTTCAAAAACTCACACCGTGCCTGTGGTTCGATGATCAGGCCGAAGCCGCCGCGAAGTTCTATTGCTCGATCTTCGATCATTCGAAAATCACCGGCCTGACCCACTACAGCAAGGTCGGCCAGGAATTTCACGGCAAGCCGGAAGGCGCGGTGATGACCGTCAGTTTCGAACTCGACGGCCAGACCTTCACCGGCCTCAACGGCGGGCCGATGTTCAAGTTCAGTGAGGCCATTTCGTTTCAGGTCAATTGCCAGAATCAGGAAGAAGTCGACCACTTCTGGGGCAATCTGTCGGCAGGCGGCCCGGTCGAGGCCCAGCAATGCGGTTGGCTCAAGGACCAGTTCGGCGTGTCGTGGCAGATCGTGCCGGTGGCGTTCATGCACATGATGCTGGACCCCGACACCAGCAAGTCGCAACGGGCGATGCAGGCCATGTTCAAGATGAAAAAACTCGACATCGCCGAACTGGAGCGGGCCTTTGCCGGCCAGAGCTAATACACTCCGGTTCTGGCCTGCCGGGAACCATAACGATGAAACACGCTGCCGCCAAAAACCCTGAAAAAGCCCCTCGCTTCTGGCGCGACGATGCCCTGCCCTTCATCGAAGCGCGGGCCATCGCCGATGGCCGTGAGGTCTGCTACTCACGCCATTCCCATGCGCATTTTTCGATTGGCGCGATCACCGCCGGGCGCAGCATTTATGTGCATGAGCAATCAACCTTCGAAGTCGCCGCCGGCACCGTGGTGCTGATGAATCCGGGTGACGTGCATGCCTGCAATCCGCTCGATGATCAGCCGTGGTCGTACTTGATGTTGTATGTCGAGACGCCGTGGTTGACGGATTTGCAGCATCAACTGGGGTTCAGTGCGGCGCTGGAGTTTCGGCGGTTCTCCAATACTCATCTGGATGACCCGCGACTGTTTCGTGACCTGCAAGGGCTTTACGCCACACTGGTCGATGAGCAGCAGGACGTACTGCGCAAACACAGCGCAGCGGTCGAATTTTTCAGCGACCTGCAACTACGCCTGAACCCTGCTGAACCACCGTTGCGCGAACCGAACTTCAAGCTCGAACGCGCCGCCGATTTCATCCGCGAACATTGCACCGATCTGCTCAGCCTGGAGGACATCTGCACGGCGGCGCAGTTGTCACCGTCGTATCTGATCCGTACGTTCAAGCAGCATTACGGCATGACTCCGCATGCCTTTGTGGTCAACCAGCGCATCCAGTTCGCCCGCGAACGTCTGCGCAGCGGCCAGTTGATTGCCGATGTCGCGCTGGAAGCAGGTTTTGCCGATCAGGCGCATTTTCAGCGCGCATTCAAACAGCATCTGGCGGCGACTCCCGGCCAATATCGCGGCTGATCCTGGCGCCGGGCTCACGGCAACAGCAGATAACCCGCGCTCGCCGCCAGCAACAAGGCCATCAACCGATTGAACAGGCGCATCCCCTTCGGATTGCCCAGATACCCACGCAGAAACGTCCCGGCATAGACCCAGCAACCGACCGACAGATAACAGATCACCAGATACACCGCGGCGAACTGCCAGACCAGCCGTGCCTCGCCATCGGCGACAAACGCGCCCATCCCTGCCACACACGCCAGCCAGGCTTTCGGGTTGAGCCATTGCATCACCGCGCCGTACAACATCGACGGCGCCCGCCCCGCCTCGCCGACATGCAACTGGCCGTCATCGGCAGCCAGTTTCCAGGCCATGAACAACAGAAACGCCACCCCGGCCAATTGCACCACCCGGGTCAGGAATGGCCACAGTTTCAGGACTTCATGCAGGCCCAACCCCATCAGCACCAGCAACAGCACAAAGCCCAGCGTCGCCCCCGCCACATGCCGCTGACTGGCCCGAAAGCCGTATTGCGCCCCGGAACTCAGCGCGACGATATTTACCGGCCCCGGGGTTATGGATGCCACCAGCGCAAACGCCGCCATCGACACAATCAGACTCATTACGCACCTGCTGCAAATTGGGGAACAAGGAGTCAACAGTAGACAGCGCCGTGCGCCCGCGTATTGAACAAAATCACCCACGACCCGCGCCACCACTCAGGCCATTGAAACCGGCGACGAAGTTTCTGTTGCCACTTAATACCTCAAACAGACATCTCGACACTTTCAAAAACAACTTGCAACTTAAAACAAAAAACCAACTTTGCTCGATGTTTTATATTCCCGACCCCTTCACAACCAGCCACGTTAACCTGGCTGATTGCCGCACTAACCAACACGGACCAGAACAACTCAATATGGATATTAACCGCAACCTTTTTGCAACGACCCCTGCATCGGCCGACGAAGTAGAACGATTGAAAATCGCCAGGGCTCTGGAGAACCGAAATTTCCTTCGACAATCTTTTCGTGCTGAAGAAGACCTCATGCAACTCGCCACGGAAGTGGTGTCGGGAAGTCGTTTCGACAGCGAACATCTCGCTGGCAAATTATTGCTGCGCTCACTCAGCAAACATCCGGAATTCATTGAATTCATTGCCTCCTTCGACCTTCCTGCCGATCACTTTTTCATGGTCAGAAGCAATGGTGAAGTTTACGCCGCCTATGAAGAGTTCGGCGCTACGGGTTTTTACATCCACTACACCATCATTACCGATGAACTGTATGAGATCGAATCACTACGGCCCGATATCGAACTTTTGTCTAAAACTGCATGGCGTTCTGGCGGCATTATTTCCTCCAGCGCCACCGTGCCACTGCGCAACTGGCTGGCGTTTCAGGAAATCGATCCGCCCAACGACTACGCAGACCTTGCAAACTTGATCGACTGCCTCAACTTCAAAATGCCCGCACCGCCAAAATTCGCTAACTACTGGGGTATTTCCGAGGAGACTCAGGATGTCGCCCTGATCATCGAGCCCGCCCAGTATCCTGTGATCATGCAGGTCGCGCGAAAGTTGATGGCCGACCTGGGGCGGCATGCCGAACCGTTGATCAACTACCTGACGGACGTGGTGCTCAAAAGAAAAAGCGGCGCCTTGTTGCAGGAAAATCCGCGACTGGCGTGGGAGTATTTGATGCAAACGAGCGAGGCACATCGTCTGGCTCAGAGCTGTTTCGATGCACTTCTGATCGAGGGCAAGGCACCCACAGTAACGGAGGTCACCCGCAGCCGGCTGTTGCTGGCCGCGGTCGTGCTGGACCTGGACATGGGCTCGGAGGAACGGGTCGAAACTCATCGAAGTCTGCGTTATGAATCGCTGTATGTGCATGAAACCCCGGCGCAGGCGCGGACTCGTCTCAAGCGCCACTTTGAGCAGATCAACCGCGTCAGTCTGTTTGCCGCTTACCTGGCAGTGGAACTGGTGCTGGCGGGGCAATCACCAGAGTTTCTGGTTGTTACCCCGCCGACACTGCTGATCGGCTCACCAGGCTGGGTCATGTTGCGCAAGGCGGTCATGCTGACAGAAAGGATCGCTCCCGGGTTGTCGCGCAAACTGTCTTATGAGCAACTGATGAAATTTGCCGAACTGGCGCCGCTCAGCGATGCACAACGCTCCCTGCATCAATTACTCAATCTGCAGTGCGTGCTGGATTGGGCAAACATCAACGAAGTGATGCTCCGTGAAGATTCGACATTATCCGAAGCACAAATCGCAACAGCGGCAATGAATCACTACAACACATATGCCGATGAACTGGAGGCGGCACTGAAGTCTATAACCACTGCGCCGGTCAGCCGAAGGAACCTGGCGCAGCAAACGCTGTTCGATGCCGACATCAACCACCATCAGGAGGTATTTCGTTCGCCGCACAATAAAGGGGGACTGATCAGCGACACGGTGATCAATCTTTACCTTGCCAACCAGTTACACCGTAAAAACCTCACCAGCACATCGACCCGGCGCAATTTGCACGACGTGCATCCGACATTGGCCGGCCTTGCGCCAGTCAATCAATTGTATGCCGCAAAGATCAAGGGGCAGCACGAAACCTTCAAGTCGGGAGTCAGCACCATGATCCGGCTGGCATTTTCCCGCCTCGGCCTGAGTGATCGAGAAGCACTGACACAGGGCGCATTAACGCTCTACCTGGTGCGCGGCAACCGCAATATCCCCGGGCACAGCGCCGACCACTTCTCGCCGCACGGGGTGGTCATCCTGTGCCGTCACCAATCGAAAACCCGTTGCTATGAGTTGTTCCCGTTACAAGGACTGTGCCGCAAAAGCGATCGCCTGGCCGAGGCTTTCGCCAGCGGTCATGTATTTAACGAAGACACAGCAAGCTTCGACGGAGCGACCAACGGCAAGAACGGGAACTTCCCGCGCCTTACCTATCTGGAAAACATCATTACCGAGCACGCGGCGTACTTTCAGGGTGCAACGCCTTCCCAGAGCGAACAGGCAGACATCAATAAATTACTGCCGCGCCGCCACTGGGAACTGGCCGAACATGCAGATGTTCACGAGTTCGGCATGCTGCTTGATCGGTTTGGTCAATTTGCGCCATACGACAAAGAGTCAGCCTGGTACACATCGCCAATGGAAAGTTACCAATCGCCGAGGCTGAAAGACATTGCCGACTTCATTGCGCAAAAGAACCCGCCGATCACCTACGACGAATACTACCGGATGGGCTATGACCAGACTGAATACGAGGAAAAGCAGGAAGCGTATGAGCGCGTTGCCAACATCATTCTGAATATCTTCATTCCATTCAGAGGCTGTATCCAGCAACTGACTTCGGATGATCCGGATAAACGCAGCGGGGCCGCCTTCAGCTGCGTCATCGACGCCCTCGCGGTGTCCTTCGTCTTTATCGGGGCGGCCGGTGCGCTGGCAAAGGCAGTGGCAAGCAGCACCAGGCTGCTGAGCCTCGGGCGCGTGGCCGGCAGTGTTCTGGTGTCAATCTTCAACCCCGTTGACGGTGTTCCCCAAGTGATCGTCGGCGCCGGGAAGCTGGCAGGCAAAGGCGCGTTGAAACTCAGCCAGGCTGGCAGTTCGATCAGCATGACAGCCGCCCGCCAGTTGCGTCGACTGACGACCGCCAGCAGTGGCTCCTACGACCTGGTCAAAGCGTTGAGCAAGTCCGGGGCGGCGGCCGAGATTCGCATGACCCTGCCGACGGTGGCTCATGCACGGGCACTGTTCAAGGATGACGCGCTGGAAACTGTCGAACAGATCGTCACACGACTGAGTCAGGACGTTATATCCGTCCCCAAGGGCAGCAATGCGACAGAGCTGCAGCATCTTTTCAATACTGCAACGAGGGAAGCGGCTGCGCCGTCAAAGGGATTCCAGCAACTGGAATCGTTAATAGGCCACGCCGCAGCGAACAACGTATTAATCACGTTCACAAAAAACAAGGGGCCCCGGTTCGATGGAACGAAGTTCACCACAAAAGCCCATGACTATTCCGACACACTCGGGTTCATGGCCGAGCTTGAATCAAAGAAAGTCATCTACCTCAATAATCATCAGCAAAACGTCTTGAAGCTGGATCTTGGCAAGCCGCCCTACACCGACGTGATGCCAGAATCGTCGTTCAACCCGCAGGGTTTCTCCGACAATGCGCAGCGAGCCGGGGCGTGGATGGTCAAAGGCTCGACCTCCGACAACGACCTGGCGCACATTGTGGCGATCCTGCGTGAGTATGCGGGCAACAACAAATCCCTGACCGACGCGACCGTGGTTAAAGAGATCAACGCTCGACTGGTTCCTGAATTGGCGGGGTCTGTGCGCGATGTCGGACAGCCAACAAAATATGGTGGCACCATTAGCGTTTTTGCTGCTCTGGAACGACATCTGAAAACGCTCGATGCCGCCCATGAGCACTTCGACAAACACTTGCTGGCGGCCATCGCCGGGTTTCAAGGCTTCGGCGACGGCAATGGTCGTACCGCCAGCGCGGTGTATGCGATCAGCCAGCTGCGCAACCAGCGATTTGTACCGATGCCGAAACACGTGTTCATGTCGTTGAGCGACCTGGGCTGACCACTCAAAATCCGTGCCCCGTTTAACGAGGCACGGATTGTTTCATTCACCGGCAAGCATCGCCGGCACGGTAAACCGAAACTCCGTGCCCTCACCCGGCTCACTGCTGGCCTCGATGCGTCCGCCGTGAGCTTCAACAATCCCCTGCGTGATGTACAGACCCAGTCCGGTTCCGGTCGGGTTGCCCTCCTTCACCGTCCAGTAGCGGTCAAACACCCGCGCCAGGTTTTCCTTGGGAATGCCTTCACCGGTATCACGCACGGTAAACACGATTTCCTTGCCGTCAGACTTGGCCAGCACGCCCACCGAACCTTTGCGCGGGGTGAACTTGATCGCGTTGCCGATCAGGTTCGACAGCACCTGAAACAGACGCTCCGGGTCGGCATGGATTTTCAGGTCGGGGTCGGCCTGGAACGAGATGCTGATGTCCTTGTCCAGCGCCAGCGGCCCCAGCAGGGATTGCGTTTCCTCGAACATCTGCCCGACGTCCAGGGTCTGCGGGGCGATGGTGTAGCGCCCGGCGTCGATTTTCGAGGTATCGAGCAAGTCTTCGAGCAGCGTGTTCATCCGCCCCGCCGCCTGTTGCATGGTGTCGATCGCGGTGGAGATGCGCCGCGAAGTGTGCGGGCCGTCGGAACTGAAGGTCTTCTGCATCATGCCGCAGAGCATGGAAATCACGGTCATCGGATTGCGCAAGTCGTGGGAAACCACTGCCACCAGCTCATCCCGGGCGCGCACCGCTTCCTGCTCGCGGTGCACCTGCCGGGCCAGGTCGTTTTCCAGTGCGGAGCGGCGCAGGTCATTGGCCGCAAACAGATCGCCGTGGCTCCACTTGGTGGAGATCCCGGCCATCTCGACTTTCCAGATTTCGAACGAGGTGCGCGGGCGCAGACGCAGGCCGGCATCGGAGTTTTCCAGGTCCAGCGGCTTGCGCGGATCACCGCTCCAGTTGATGTTCTCCTTGACCTCGGGGCGGAACCACAACACGCCGTTGTCCACCGGTTTGGGCAGGCTCATGGCGAGCACGCCGCTGGCCACTTGCTGAAACTGCGCGGCCGGCGGATAGACGCTGGCCAAATGATGACTGGCGAACACCGGCTCGCCGGTTTCCTGCAGCCACTTGTGCAGGGCGCGAATGTCTTCCGGTTCCGGGCAGTTGCCGTAACGGTGCAACTGCTTGTCTTCGATGATCGCAATGCCCCCGGCCCCGGCCAGCGCCATCAACACTTGCGGCTGTTGCGCCAGGCCATCGAAGACGTTTTGCGGCGAGTCGATCATGGCCTGATTGAGCAATGCCAGTGCCTCGACCTTTTCTTCACGCTGACGGCTGAGTTCCAGCGCCTCCATCGCGCTGATCTGCAGCGACAGCACCTGACCGATGGTCTGACAAGCACTGCGCAACTCGTGCGGCACATGCAGCGGCTGGCGGTTGCCACAGCTGATCAGGCCCCAGAGTTTGTCACCCTTGAGCAGCGAGATGCTCATCGACGACAGAACGCCCATGTTTTTCATGTACTGACAATGAATCGGCGAGACACTGCGCAGGGTGGCGAAACTCAGGTCCAGCGGGGTCTGGGTGTCCGGGCGCAGCTTGGGCACCAGCGGCACTGGCTGATAATCGGCATTCGGGATGATCCGCAGCCAGTTGGTGCGATACAGCTCGCGCGCTTGCTCGGGGATGTCCGAAGCCGGGAAGAACAGGCCGTTGAACACTTCCATCGACGGATCGGACGCCTCGGCGATCACCTGACCGTGGCCCTCCTCCTCGAAGCGGTAGATCAGCACCCGGTCGTAACCGGTCATCGCCTGGATTTCCTTGACGCTGATGTCATACAGCGCCTGCAATGTGGTGGCTGCCTGCAAGCGCTGAAGCATGCGGCCCAGATGGGTCCGGTTGCCGGCGACGTTACGCGGCTGGAAGTTTTCGACGTGGATTTCCAGTTCCAGAATCAACACGCCTTGATGACGGTGCAGCAGACCTTCGAACGCGGTGCCGTTGAGGCGGAAATGTAGCGGTCCGGCATCGGCAAATACCGGTTGTTGCAACGCCTCGCGCACGACCGCCGCGTGCGTCTCACCCAGCAATTCGTGCAGTGGCTGGCCGATCAGTTCTTGCGCCGGGCGTGCCAGCAGGGTCTCGACGTTGGCGCTGATCTGAATGATGTCCAGCGCCGGCTCGCTCAGGGTCAGCAACAGGCCGTGGGGCTGGATCGCCCCGGGAAAGCGAATCGGTTCGTCGGCACAGTTGGCCAGCAGTTCTTCAAAGGCTTCTTGGTCTTGCGGGGTCATGCCAGTACCTCCCGGCTGTCGAGCCAGCGCTCGAAACAGCTGAATGTGGTTTGGGCCGCCGCAACAACGGCTTTACGTTCGTCCGCATCCAGCGGTCGACTGCCCAGGTATTCAATGAAAGCGCGCCAGCGGCGGCCGGTGGCGGCGCCATAGATGTCGAGGAATGCCGCGCCATTGTCGGCATTCAGGCTCAACCGCGAGGCGATTTCGCGGCGCAGGATCTGCCCGCCGAGGGTTGCCCCTTCCAGCACGTACATCACCCCCAGGCAGGCAGCGCTGGATTCGATCACGGGCAACGACTGACACAATGGAAGATGGGCGATAGTCTCGGGCATCAGGCCCAGAGCCCTCAGATCATTGAGCAGGATCTGCGTCTTGAGACGTGGCGCAAGATCGAAATCGACCGGGATCACGCCACTGTCGAGCAGTGCACTTTCCAGCGGTCGATAAAAGCCGTAGTAGGCCTGCATCAACCGTACAAAAGCGTTCGAATCGAGGGTATCGGAGAAAAAAGGAAGACGTTTTTCCAGTGCGATGTGCAGTTCGGCAGTGCCGGCTCGCAGATCTTGCAGCACCGGTGGCACATAAACTTCACGGGCCTTTGCTTGCATGTAGATCGCTCTTGGTGGGGCCGCTTCGGGGCCGGCAGGGTGTTTGCAGCTTTGGAAGGATATTACACGGCAAACGCCTTTTTCTGACTTGGCGCACAGATTTTTCTGACGAAACCATCGCCTTCAGACCTTTCAGAGCTCTGAAGAATCAGAAAAGTTCGACTCGATCAAAGAGGCTGCCAATGCTGTACCGCGACAGCACCGCGTGACTGTACGGGTCAGCGCGCCCGCCGCCTGTGATAAAAAAGCGTCATCGCTTCTGGAGCCCAAGCCCATGGATCTCGCCACGCTTTCGCTGTTTCTCCCGGCCTGTTTCGCCCTGAACATGGCCCCCGGCCCGAACAACCTGTTGTCGGTGAGTAATGCCACCCGCTATGGTTATCGTCGGGCCTGCGCCGCCGGTATCGGGCGAATCGTTGCATTCGCCGCAATGATTGCCCTCGCCGGCGCGGGGCTGTCGGTGGTGCTGCAGACCTCGGAATGGCTGTTCCATGCGATCAAGATCATTGGCGCGGCGTACCTGCTGTACCTGGCCTGGCAACTGTGGCGCGCCAACCCCGAGGCCGAGCAGCAGGTCGCCGGAGCGTCGGTGGGGTTCTGGCGGCTGGCGCGTCAGGAGTTTCTGGTGGCGGCGGGCAACCCGAAAGCGATCCTGTTGTTCACCGCGTTTCTGCCGCAATTCGTTGATCCGAGCCGCCCGGTGCCGGCGCAATTCGCGGTGCTCGGCGCGCTGTTTCTGCTGCTGGAATGGATTGCCATCGGCGCCTATGCGTGGATGGGCCTGCACATGCGCCGCTGGTTCGTCGAGCCGCGCGGCAAACGGATCTTCAACCGTTGCTGCGCGGGGCTGCTGTCGGCGGCGGCTTCGGTGTTGTTGCTGGCGAAACGCGCGTGATACCTAGGCCTCGGACGGCCCTTTGAGTTCGACCTGATTGCCGTCCGGGTCGAAGCAATACAACGACAGGCCGTAGCCCTCGGCGCCGAAGCGTCTGGCGGCTTTTTCCACGGTCAGACCGTGCGCCTGCAAGTGCTCGGTCAGCGCCGGTTCATCGAACGGCTCAATGCGCAGGCAGAAGTGATCGACGTTGCGCCGCTCGGTACCGGCAGCCCCGCCACCCTTTTTGCCGAGTTCGCCTTGCAAGTCGACGAGGTCGATCATCGAGGTGCCGGCGCGCAGGTGCACCAGACCCAATGGTTCGTTGTGCCTGACCACCTCGGCGCCGAAGACCTGGCGGTAGAACTCGATACTGCGTTGCAGATCGGCGACACGCAGGACGATGTGATCGATGTGTTGAATGATGAACGGTGGCATGGTTGGCTCCAGCGAATCGGCGATCCGCTGATTGTGGTGCAGAATCGAAAAAATTCACTGTCGATTTTTCGGTGGAGCCATCGAAATCCTGGATTTAAGCTCTGCCCATGAACATACAAACCGCACTGCTGCCGCCCCACGCCGAGATGGTTCGCGCCATGCTCGAACGCGACACCGCCTACGAAGGGGTGTTCTTCACGGCCGTGAAAACCACCGGGATCTTCTGCCGCCCCAGCTGCACGGCGCGCAAGCCGAAACCGGAGAATGTCGAATTCTTCGCCCATGCCGATGAGTGCTTGAGCGCCGGTTATCGCGCCTGCCTGCGCTGCAAGCCGCTGGACGTCGCAGCCATCGCCCCCGACTGGGTGCAGCGCCTGCTCACCGCCGTCGATGCCGACCCGGAAATGGGCTGGAGCGATGCGCAACTGCTGGCCGCAGGCATCGAACCGCTGAAGCTGCGGCGCTGGTTCAAGCAGCATTTCGGCATGACCTTTCATGCGTGGCTGCGCACGCGCCGGCTCGGTATGGCGCTGGGCGGGATTCGCCAAGGCACCTCGATTGACCATGCGGCGTTCGATTCCGGCTACGAATCGCTCAGCGGTTTTCGCGATGCGTTCCAGAAGTCGTTCCACATCACCCCGGGCCGCGCGGCCAACAGTGAACCGCTGCTGTTCACCCGCCTGACCACGCCGCTGGGGCCGATGATCGCGATGGCCGAACGTCGCGGACTGGTGTTGCTGGAGTTTCTCGATCGCCCGGCGCTGACCCGCGAGGTCGAGGAACTGCAAACCCGTCATCGCTACGTGGTCGCACCGGGACACAACGCGCCTTTGCGGCAGATCGAAGAGCAACTCAACGAATATTTTGCCGGGACGCGCAGTGCATTCAGCGTCCCGCTGCATCTGCCCGGCAGCGCGTTCGACCAGCAAGTGTGGGAGCTACTGCTGCAAATTCCTTATGGCCAGACCAGCACCTACGGCGCCATCGCCTCACGCCTGGGCAAACCCGGCGCCAGTCGCGCGGTAGGCTTGGCCAATGGGCACAATCGGCTGTCGATCGTGGTCCCGTGCCATCGGGTGATCGGTGCGGACGGTTCGCTGACCGGCTATGGTGGTGGACAGCCGCGCAAGGCGTTTCTGCTGAGGCTGGAAAACGCTGCGGTGCAGCTCACGCAACCACTGGCTTTCTGACACTTCGCTCCACTTACAAGAAGGGATTTCGATGAACGCGCTCGACACTCGGTTCCACCAGTTACACCAGGAAGGTCTGCTGATCCTGACCAACGTCGCCGACGCCACCGGTGCGCGGCTGGTCGAGCATGCGGGCGGGCAAGCGGTCGCCACCAGCAGCGCGGCAGTCGCTTGGGCGCATGGCTATCCAGACGGCAACACCCTGCCCCTCGAACGGCTGATTTCAACCGTGGAATCCATCGCGCGGGTGATCCAGGTGCCGCTGAGCGTGGACATCGAGGCGGGTTATTCCGATGACCTTGGCCGTGTGGCCGAAGTGGTCGATGCGGTGCTCGCCGCCGGTGCGGTCGGGATCAATATCGAGGACGGCAGCGGCGCCCCGGAGCTGTTGGCGCGCAAGATTGAAGTAGCACGGCAGATCGCTCAGAAGCGTGGTGTGAAGCTGTTCATCAACGCGCGCACTGACGTCTACCTCAAGGGCCTGGTACCGGCCGAGGATCGCGTCGCCGAAACCCTGCACCGTTCAGCGTTGTACCAGGCCGCCGGGGCCGATGGCTTGTTTGCCGCTGGCGTGACCGCCGCTTATGAAATCGAGGCAATCTGCAAGGGCACGTCACTGCCGGTGAACGTGCTCGGCTTCGCCTGCCTGCCGTCGCCGACCGAGCTGCAAGCTCTGGGCGTGCGGCGCTTGAGCGCCGGGTCCGGGATCGCCGAGTTCCTCTACGGCGCGATGGGTTCGCTGGTGAAAAGCTTCCTCGCCAGCGGCAAGCTCGACACCCACGACCTGAAGGCGCTGACCTACGGCGAAGTCAACGGACTGCTGAAGTAGCATGCCGGATCGTTATCAGGCGGCCAGCGAATTTCTGGCCGCGCTCGACGAGGACTGGCAGCGCCACATTGCCGCCGTCGGCCCGTGCCTGCATCAACCGCACCCGGCGCGTGATCCTTACGAATCGCTGGTGCGGGCAATTGCCTATCAGCAACTGCACGCCAAGGCTGGGGACGCAATTGTCGGGCGTCTGGTGGCGCTGTTTCCGGGGCAGACGTTTCCCCGGCCGGAACAGATTCTCGCGAGTGACTTCGATCAACTGCGCGGCTGCGGTTTTTCGGCGGGCAAGATTGCGACCATTCAGGGCATCGCCCGGGCAACGCTGGACGGTGTGGTGCCGGATTATCCCACCGCGCTGGCGATGGACGATGAAGCGCTGATCGAACGCCTTGTCAGCCTGCGCGGGGTGGGCCGCTGGACCGTGGAGATGCTGCTGATTTACAGCCTGGAGCGCATGGATATTCTGCCGGCGGATGATTTTGGCGTGCGCGAGGGCTATCGCCGCTTGAAGGCGCTGGAGGTACAGCCGACGTGCAGGCAGATGATCGAGATCGGCTTGGCGTGGAGTCCGTATCGGACGGTGGCGGCGTGGTATTTGTGGCGCGTTGCCAAGGTCTAGACCGCGTTATCGTTCTTCGCGAGCAAGCCCGCTCCCACAGAGGAACGCATTTCAAAATGTGGGAGCGGGCTTGCTCGCGAAGGCGCCCGTCGACTCAACCTCAAATCAAAGACCTGACTTCAACTTGCTGAACGCCCGAATCAAAGCCCGGTTGAACGCCTTGCCATTGTCATTCTTGCTGTACAGCGAAGCCCGCACCGCCTCCGACGGATACGTCCCCGGATCATTACGGATCGATGCATCCACCAGACCATCCGCCGCCGTGATCGCATTGGCGTAGTGGATGGTGTCGGTGATCGGCGCGATCACCTCAGGCGTCATCAGATAATCCATCAATGCCAGCCCCGCCTGCGGATGCGGCGCATCCTTGGGAATGACCATGGCGTCAAACCAGATCAACGTGCCTTCTTTGGGGATGCGGTAACTGAGCTGGAACGGCTTGTTCGCCGCTTGTGCCTGCCCCGCCGCAATCGCCACGTTGCCATTCCACGACATCGCCACGCAGGTGTTGCCGTTGGCCAGGTCGCTGATATTCAGGTCGTTGTCGAAGTAACGAATGTACGGGCGGATCTTCGCCAGTTGCTGTTCGGCGAGTTTCAGGTCATCGAGGTTCTGGCGGTTGATGTCCAGCCCCATGTACTTCATGACCGCCGCGAACACCTCGTTCGGATCGTTGAGCAGACTCACTCCGCAATCGGCAAATGTCGAGACCACCGCCGGGTCGAACAGCATCGCCCAGCTGTCGGTCGGCGCGTTCGACAGACGCTGCTTGATTGCCTGTTCCTGATAACCCACACCGGTGGTGCCCCAGGCATAAATACCGGCATAACGGTTGCCGGGATCGAACACCGCCATGTGCTGGCGGAACTCGTCACCGACCCCGGCAAAGTGCGGCACCCGAGCCTTGTCCAGCGGCTGGATCTCACCGCTCTCGATGGCTCGCGACAGGTGTTGCCCGGCGGTCAGTACCAGGTCATACCCGCTGCGTCCGGTGAGCAGTTTGGTCTCCACGGTTTCCAGCGAATCGAAGTGATCGGCGACCACATGAATGCCGGTCTGCGCCTCGAAATTCTTCAGCGTATCCGGGGCCAGGTACTCGCCCCAGATGTACAGATTGACCACCGGTCTGGCGGTGTCGGCGGCCTGCACACACAGGGGTGCAAGCACCAGCAATAACGCTTGAGTCAGTTTGTGCAGACCCATGGTCAGGCTCCTTTTTTCTGGCCGGCGTATTGCGGCATGGTGATGCACGCGACGTTGCCGCCACCGAGGAGGATTTCCCGGGAATTTTCGATGCCGACGATCTTGTGCTGCGGGAACAGCTCGGCGAGAGTCGCCAGCGCCACCTGATCGTTGCGATCACCGAACAGCGGCACCACGATCGAGCTGTTGCCGGCGTAGTAGTTGATATACGAGGCACAGATTCTGGTGCCGGCCTGACGGATGTGGGTACTGTCCTGCTGATCGAGGCCTTCGGCTTCCTCAGCGGTCCACTCCAGCACTTCCGGTTGCGGCAGTTTATGCACGATCAACTCGCGACCACGGCTGTCGCGGGTGCTGCGCAGGATGTCGTAGGCCTCTTGATAGATTTCCCATTGTGGGTCGTCGCGGTTGTCGGTCCATTGCAGCACCACTTCGCCGGGGCGCACGAAGCACGCGAGGTCATCGACATGGCCATCGGTTTCGTCGAACTTGCAGCCACGTGGCAACCAGATCACTTGTTCGGCGCCGAGGTAATCGGTCAGGCGCCGAGTGACCTCGTCCTTGCCCAGATGCTGGTTGCGATTGCGGTTGAGCAGGCACTGTTCGGTGGTGAGGATGCTGCCCTGGCCATCGCTCTGGATGCCGCCAAGTTCGGCAATCAGCGGTGCGCGGTAACGGTCGAAGCGTTCGATTTCGAGGATCTTGCTGGCGATCTGGTCGTCCTTGTCCCACGGGTAATACAGCCCGCCGTCGAGGCCGCCATAGGCGTTGAATTCGAAGTCGACGCCACGCACTTCGCCGCTCTGGTCGTTGACCACAAAGCACGGGCCGCTGTCGCGGAACCAGGTGTCGTTGCAGGTCATCTCGACCACACGCACTTGCGGCGGCAACTGCCGGCGTGCGATGGCGAATTGTGCGGCGGAGGCACACACGGTAACCGGTTCGCTCTGCGCGATGGCGGTGACGATCTGCACCCAGACTTTCTGCGCCGGTTTCGCGCCGTTGCGCCACACGTCGGTGCGCTCCGGCCAGCCGAGCCAGCAGCCGGACTTGGCTTCGAATTCGCCGGGCAGACGGAAGCCGTCGCGCTTGGGGGTGGAGTCGAGCAAACGTGCCATGATCAAACCTCGTCTTGGGGTTGGGAATGACCACAGGCTACGATCGCGGGCGGCTGGCCCGCCAACGATGAATATTGCGGAACAGTTGAATTCAACTCATCAATCGGCCAGTTGATCGTTGAACCATTCAAGCATCTGCGCCACCGCCGGCCGCTCCAGGCGCAGCCGTTCGCAGACCAGCGCGTACTGGCCGAGCGCGGTCATGCTCGACGTGAATGGCCGCACCAGCCGCCCGCTCAGCAAATCCTCCTGCGCGGTAAGGTTGTCGCCCATCGCCACACCCTGCCCCTGTGCCGCCGCTTCCAGCGCCAGACCGGCGTGAGCGAAATACAACTGGCGCTGCGGGCGCAGATCGCCGGCGTGACTGGTCAGCCAGGCGGTCCAGGTCTTGCCGTCCTGATCGTCGTGCAGCAGGCAATGGCGCGCCAGGTCTTTCGGGGATTTCAGACTGCCCTGGTTGAACAGCCCCGGGCTGCACACCGGGAAAAATTGCAGCGCCGGCAACGGCCGCACGAAATAGGCGCTGCTGTCCACCGGACCGGTGCCGTAGGTGATCGCCAGGTCAATGTCTTCGCCCGGCGCGCTGGCGTCGATCGGCTGTTCGTAGAGATGCAGGGTGATGTGCGGATAGCGTGCGTAGAAATCGGTGAGGCGGTTCATCAGCCACTTTTGCGCCAGCTCGGCGGTGACCGCCAGACGCAAGACCGCCAGCGAGGAAGGATCGCGCAGTTCATCGCAGGCTTCACCGATCAGTTCGAAGGCCTGTTGCAGGCTCTGCATCAGACGTCCAGCGGCGATGGTCGGGCGGATCTGCCGGCCTTCGCGGATGAACAGCGAGACGCCGAGCTGTTCTTCGAGCTGACGGATCTGGTGGCTGACCGCGCTGTCGGTGACGCACAACTCGGCGGCAGCCCGGCCGAAATGCGCGTGGCGGGCGGCGCATTCAAAGGTTCGCAGGGCCGCCAGTGAGGGGAGTCTTCGCATGGGTTGGGGTGCCTTTTTTGGGGACATGCTGACCGGGCCTTGAGCAGGCGTCCAGTGGCACCGCGTTATCGTTCTTCGCGAGCAAGCCCGCTCCCACATTTTGAAATGCGTTCCCCTGTGGGAGCGGGCTTGCTCGCGAAGGCGTCAACATGATCACCACAAATCTTCTAGGCTCAACCGCACCCACTTCAGCCAACCGGAGGCCCCACATGCACCTCGAAGGCTCCTGCCATTGCGGCGCCGTCACTTTCAGCCTGACCAGCGCCCATCCCTACCCCTATCAACGCTGCTACTGCTCGATCTGCCGCAAGACTCAAGGCGGTGGCGGTTACGCGATCAACCTCGGTGGCGATGCGGCCAGCCTCAAGGTTCAGGGGCGCAAGCACATCAGCATCTACCACGCGAAGATGAAGGAAGCAGGTGAAAAACGTGGCCATCGCAGCACCGCCGAGCGGCATTTCTGCTCACAGTGCGGCAGCGGCTTGTGGCTGTTCAGCCCGGAATGGCCGGAGTTGATTCATCCATTCGCCTCGGCAATCGACACCCCGTTGCCGGTGCCGCCGGAGCATACGCATTTGATGCTGGAATCGAAGGCGCCCTGGGTCGAGGTGGATGCGAAGCCCAAGGACAAGCAGTTTGCGGTGTATCCCGAGGAGTCGATTGCGCAGTGGCATGAGCGGTTGGGGTTGGTCAAATGAGCAGGGGTTGTGTTGTGATTGATGGCTCTATCGCGAGCAGGCTCACTCCTACAAGGGAATGCATTCCAAATGTAGGAGTGAGCCTGCTCGCGATAGGGTCCAACCTGTCTACACAAATCAGTCCAGATGCGCCCAGGTCATCCGGAACGACGCCCCACCCCACACCGATTCCCCGACCTCGACCTGCCCGCCATGGGACTGCGACACCCGCCGCACCAGCGCCAGACCCAGGCCGAAACCGCCGGTACGCCGATCGCGACTGGCATCCAGCCGCGAGAACGGCTCGAAGATTTTCTCCCGACCTTCCACCGGCACACCCGGACCGTCGTCGTTGACCCGCACTTCGTAGTAATCGCCGCTGCGCACCAGCGTCACTTCGACACGGCGCTCGGCATAACGAATGGCGTTGCGCAGCAGATTGATCACTGCGCGCGCCATGAAGCGCGGCTCGATGCGTACGGTGTCGAGCAGGCAGTCACCAATCAGCAACTGCACCCCCGCCGCTTCCGCCTCCAGCGCCACGCTGCCGACCACGCTGTCGAGCCAGTTGGCCGCTTGAATGTTTTCACACTTGATCACCGTCGCGCCACGTTCGAGGCTGGCGTAGGTCAGCAGCTCGGAGACCATTTCTTCCAGCTCGCCAAGGTCGGCGTACATGTCGGCGATCAGTTCGCGGTTCTGGCTGGCGTCCGGTTGCTGCTTGAGCTGGTCGAGTTCGAACGACAATCGCGCAATCGGCGTGCGCAGTTCGTGGGAAACCGCGTTGGTCAGCTCACGCTGATTGGCGATCAAACTCTCGATGCGCGCCGCCATCAGGTTGAAGTGTTCAGCCAGATCGCGAATGTTCGAGCGCTTGGACAGTTGAATGCGCACTGACAGGTCGTTGTCGCCAAAGCGCTCGGCGGCCAGACGCAGTTTTTCCAGATCGCGCCAGTGCGGACGCACCCAGAAAAACAACACACAGCCGATCAGCACGGCGATCATCAAGTAGGCACCGGCAATGTAGAACGGCATCAGGCTGGGTTCGGCGGGCAAGCGAATGCTGAGCAGTTGCGAGCCGCCGTCGATGGCTGAAATGTATTGGGTGTATTTGTCGCGGATCACCAGCAAGCCTTGAGCAAGCTCGGCTTTTTCCTCGTCGCTGAGCGCCAGTTGATCGGCGTCGACCAAGGTCAACCCCAGGCCATAGTGCGGGCGCAGAGCCTGCAGTTGTTTTTCACGGGCCGGGCCGTCGAGGTTGCGCAGCAACTCCCCCAGCGTCCAGGCCTGACCACGCACCGCCTCGCGGTTGTAGTCCTGCATCTGATAGTCGAGCAAGGCATCGAACGTACGCTCGACAGTCTGCAACGCCAGGACCAGGCCCACCGTCATCACCAGAAACAGCCCGAGGAATAACCGCAGCATCTACAGCTCCCACGCGAACGGATTGAACAGATACCCCTTGCCCCACACGGTCTTGATGCACACCGGTTCGCGTGGGTTGTCCTTGAGTTTGTTGCGCAACTTGCTGATGTACACGTCGACGCTGCGGTTGAGCCCGTCAAAAGCGATACCGCGCATGCGATTGAGGATGTCATCGCGGGACAGGGTCTTGCCGGCGGCGCTGGCCAGCAACCACAGCAGCTCGAATTCCATGGTGGTCATTTCGATGATCTCGCCGGCCAGACGCACTTCGCGACAGCTGCGATCGATGCTCAAGCGCCCGAACTCCAGCGCACTGACCACGCCAGCTTCCGGCATCTGCCGCCGCTGCAAGGCGCGCAGCCGAGCGAGCAGTACCGGCGGTTTGATCGGTTTGATCACGTAGTCGTCGGCGCCGGATTCCAGGCCGAGAATATGGTCGAGGTCGTCTTCCTTGGCGGTAAGGATGACAATTGGCGTGTCCGACACGCTGCGGATTTCCCGGCACACGTGCAGGCCGCTCTGCCCCGGCAGCATCAGGTCGAGCACCACCACTTTGGGCTGGAACTCGAGAAACGCGGCCACTGCCAGATCACCGCGATGCACCGCGCGCACCTCGTAGCCATGTTGTTCGAGAAAGTGCGCAATCAACGTGGCCAGACGCTCATCGTCTTCGACCAGCAGGACTTTGCCAAAACCCAGGTTATCCATAACGACCGTCTGCCAACCCATGTGTGAAGTGGGCGATAGTATGGCGGGATTCGTCGGCGAGGCGTTGTTTCGGGCAGCAAAAACCGGCCGCAGGGGCCGGTTTTCGGTGATATTTCATACTCTTAAGAGTTTTTAACAGTTTGTGTTTCAGGCCGCGGCCGGCACACCACTGTGGAAGCGGAACTCTTCGTCCGGCGACTCGATCAGCTCCTGCTCGGCAGCGCGGACCTTGTCGATCACCTGAGCGATGTCCTTCGCGTCGCCGTACTGGTAAGCCAGTTTCAGATAACCCTGAAAGTGCCGCGCCTCGCTTTTCAGCAGACCGAAATAGAACTTGCCGAGTTCTTCGTCCAGATGCGGCACCAGCGCTTCGAAACGCTCGCAACTGCGCGCTTCGATAAATGCGCCGACCACCAGGGTATCCACCAGTTTCACCGGCTCATGGCTGCGCACCACTTTGCGCAGGCCCGAGGCGTAACGCCCGGCATGCAACTGGCGCAGCTCGATCTTGCGGCGTTTCATGATGCGCATGACTTGTTCGTGGTGCACCAGTTCTTCCCGGGCCAGACGCGACATCATGTTGATCAGGTCGACGTGGGAATGGTACTTGGCAATCAGGCTCAACGCGGTACTGGCGGCCTTGAACTCGCAGTTCTTGTGGTCGATCAGCAGGGTTTCCTGATCGGCCAGTGCCGCCTGGACCCAGGCGTCGGGCGTGCGGCAGCCAAGGAATTCGTGGATTTCGGGAAGGATCATGGGGCTCACGGTAAAAAGTGTACGAGCAAAGGCCGCCGATTATACCGGCCTGCCCGCAGACCACCAGTCGCAGGCGTTGATATGTATCAAGTCGCAGGCGCATGAGCAGCAACTATAGTTGTGCAACGCCGTGCCTTTTCTTTGCTGGAGACTCCGCTCATGCAAGCCATTCGCAGCATTCTGGTGGTCATCGAACCCGAACATTCGGAAAGCCTGGCGCTCAAGCGCGCCAAGCTGATCGCCGGCGTGACCCAGGCCCATCTGCACCTGCTGGTGTGCGACCGCAAGCACGACCACGCCGGCATGCTCGGCGTGCTCAAAGCCGCGCTGCTGGCGGATGGCTACAGCGCGACCACCGAACAGGCGTGGAACGAGAGCCTGCATGAAACCATCATCGATGTGCAGCAGGCCGAAGGCTGCGGGCTGGTGGTCAAGCAGCACTATCCCGACAGTGCGCTGAAAAAGGCTCTGCTGACGCCGGCGGACTGGAAACTGCTGCGCCACTGCCCGACCCCGGTGCTATTGGTAAAAACATCCACTTCCTGGAAAGACCGGGTGATTCTTGCGGCCGTGGACGTGGGCAATGCCGATGGCGAACACCGGCATTTGCACACCACGATCATTGATCACGGCTACGACATTGCCAGCCTCGCCAAGGCGCATCTGCATGTGATCACGGCGCATCCGTCACCCATGCTCTCGGCAGCGGATCCGACCTTTCAACTCAAGGAAACCATCGAGGCGAAATACCGCGAACAGTGCAAGGCGTTTCAGGCCGAGTTCGATGTGGACGACGAACACCTGCACATCGAGGAAGGCCCGGCGGATGTGCTGATTCCGTTCATGGCGCACAAACTGCAAGCGGCAGTGACCGTGATCGGCACCGTGGCGCGGACCGGGTTGTCGGGCGCACTGATCGGCAATACCGCCGAAGTGGTGCTGGATGCACTGGAAAGCGACGTGCTGGTGCTCAAGCCGCAGGAGGTTGAGGATCATCTGGTGGAGTTGGCGGTGAAGCACTGAGGATTACGGTGCCTGAACCGGCGCCTTCGCGAGCAGGCTCGCTCCCACAATTGGAATGCAATCTCCTGTGGGAGCGGGCTTGCTCGCGAAGCTTTTGATCTTCAGGCGCCGAAGGCGTCTTTCAGGAAGCCAGGGGCGATGTAGCGCTGATAATGCGCTTCCGACAGCAGGAAAAATTCCCGATCAATGGCATCGCGCAACTCCGGCAGGTTCCAGTCGCGGAACTCCGGCAGCAACACCATCCCGTAGGCTTCCAGATTAATGATCACCCGCGCCCCGCGCGCAATCAGCTGATAGGCCCAGCAATATTCCGACTGATGCGGCACGAAGCGGATCTTGCGCTGCTCCAGCTGTTGGCGAAGGCGCGCCGGATCGAAGATCTCGACCTTGCTCGCCATCACTTGTGACAGCAATTGCTCCAGACGCAACCACACCGCACGCTTTTCCTCCTCGCCGTAACCATTCCAGTGGATCACTTCGTGGTGGAAACGCTTGCAGCCACGGCACACCAGATCTCCGTAAACAGTGGAGCAGAGGCCGACGCAGGGGGTCTTGATGGTCTGATTGGGCATAAATTGGCAAAACACTGAAACGCGGAACAGGCCGGCATGTTAGCCCTTTGTCGGGCATTGATCACCCCTCAAACGTCAGGGGCAAGCGCTGGCTCGCGGTTTGCCTCGCCCGCGCACAACGCCACCAAAGTCCAATAGAGCGCGACTTACCTTTAAATTTTTTTTGCCGTAGAATCAGCCAGCCTTTTAAGGCGCCAATGTCCGTTAGAAGCTGTTTTCAAAGCGTCACGAGCACAGTCGTTCCTTCAGAGCGGTGTTGGCGAAGGGTTTTTCCAGCGGGGAAAAGCCCAACGCCAACCCTCATCAGCTCCCCGTTCTGCAGGCGTAAAACTTTGAAAGCAGCTTCTGTAAGGAATTGCCGGTAATTCTGGCCAAACGACCCACAACGTCGTGCGGTGCATGAGTACGGCAATTTCGGGATGAGCGTCCCGGACACCCATTTGGGACCACTGATGAGGGTAATAACTGTGCTTGAAGCCTACCGCAAACATATCGAAGAGCGTGCAGCCCTGGGTATCGTTCCCCAGCCGCTTAACGCCGAACAAACTGCAGGCCTGGTCGAGCTGCTGAAGAATCCTCCGGCTGGCGAAGAAGCTTTCCTCGTTGACCTGATCACCAATCGCGTACCACCAGGAGTGGACGAAGCCGCTTACGTCAAAGCCGGTTTCCTGTCGGCCCTGGCCAAAGGCGAAGTCACCTCCCCTCTGCTGGACAAGAAGCGCGCTGTAGAACTGCTCGGCACCATGCAGGGCGGCTACAACATCGTGACTCTGGTTGAACTGCTGGACAACGCCGAGCTGGCGCCAGTGGCTGCCGAAGAACTCAAGCACACCCTGCTGATGTTCGATGCCTTCCACGACGTGGCTGAAAAAGCCAAGAACGGCAACGTTCACGCCAAGGCCGTGCTGCAATCCTGGGCTGACGGCGAGTGGTTCAAGAAGCGTCCTGTCCTGGCCGACAAGATCAGCCTGCGCGTATTCAAGGTCACCGGCGAAACCAACACCGACGACCTGTCGCCTGCACCAGACGCCTGGTCGCGTCCTGACATCCCGCTGCACGCCCTGGCCATGCTGAAAATGGCCCGTGACGGCATCGTTCCGGACGAGCAAGGCAAGACCGGCCCGATGAAGCAGATCGAAGAAATGCGCGGTCAAGGCTTCCCGATCGCCTACGTCGGTGACGTGGTCGGTACCGGTTCCTCGCGTAAATCGGCGACCAACTCGGTGCTGTGGTTCTTCGGCGACGACATCCCTTACGTGCCGAACAAGCGCGCTGGCGGTTTCTGCTTCGGCAGCAAAATCGCTCCGATCTTCTACAACACCATGGAAGATGCCGGCGCACTGCCAATCGAGTTCGACGTGTCGAACATGAACATGGGCGACGTGATCGACCTGTACCCGCACGCTGGCAAAGTCTGCAAGCACGGTACCGACGAAGTCATCACCACCTTCGAAATGAAGACCCCTGTGCTGCTGGACGAAGTCCGTGCCGGCGGTCGTATTCCGCTGATCATCGGCCGTGGCCTGACCGAGAAGGCTCGCGCCGAACTGGGTCTGCCGGCATTCGATCTGTTCAAGAAGCCGGAAGCACCGGCTGAAAGCACCAAGGGCTTCACCCTGGCGCAGAAAATGGTCGGCAAGGCGTGCGGTCTGGCAGAAGGCAAAGGCGTTCGTCCTGGCACCTACTGCGAACCGAAAATGACCACCGTCGGCTCTCAGGACACCACCGGTCCGATGACCCGTGACGAACTGAAAGACCTGGCGTGCCTGGGCTTCTCCGCTGACCTGGTGATGCAGTCCTTCTGCCACACCGCGGCGTATCCGAAGCCGATCGACGTGACCACCCACCACACCCTGCCTGACTTCATCATGACCCGCGGCGGCGTTTCCCTGCGTCCGGGCGATGGCATCATCCACTCGTGGCTGAACCGCATGCTGCTGCCGGACACCGTAGGTACCGGTGGTGACTCGCACACCCGCTTCCCGATGGGCATCTCGTTCCCGGCCGGTTCCGGTCTGGTCGCGTTCGCCGCTGCCACCGGCGTCATGCCGCTGGACATGCCGGAATCGATCCTGGTGCGCTTCAAAGGCAAAATGAAACCTGGCATCACCCTGCGTGACCTGGTTCATGCCATTCCTTACTTCGCCATCCAGAACGGTCTGCTGACCGTCGAGAAGAAAGGCAAGAAAAACGCCTTCTCCGGCCGCATCCTGGAGATCGAAGGCCTGGAAGGTCTAACCCTGGAACAGGCGTTCGAACTGTCCGACGCCTCGGCCGAACGTTCGGCTGCCGGTTGCACCATCAAGCTGTCGAAAGAGTCGATCACCGAGTACCTGCAGTCCAACATCACCCTGCTGCGCTGGATGATCGGCGAAGGCTACGGCGATGCGCGTACCCTGGAACGTCGCGCGCAAGCGATGGAAGCCTGGATCGCCAACCCTGAGCTGATGGAAGCCGATGCCGACGCCGAATACGCCGAAGTCATCGAAATCGATCTGGCCGACATCAACGAGCCGGTACTGTGCGCGCCGAACGATCCGGACGACGCCCGTCTGCTGTCCAGCGTGGCTGGCGAGAAGATCGACGAAGTGTTCATCGGTTCGTGCATGACCAACATCGGTCACTTCCGCGCTGCCGGTAAACTGCTGGATCAGGTCAAGGGTCAGCTGCCTACCCGTCTGTGGCTGTCGCCGCCGACCAAGATGGACGCTCACCAACTGACCGAAGAAGGCTACTACGGCATCTACGGCAAGGCCGGCGCACGCATGGAAATGCCAGGCTGCTCGCTGTGCATGGGTAACCAGGCACGCGTTGAGCCGAACAGCACCGTGGTCTCGACTTCGACCCGTAACTTCCCGAACCGTCTGGGCGACGGCGCGAACGTCTACCTGGCTTCGGCCGAGCTGGCGTCCGTGGCTTCGATCCTGGGTCGCCTGCCGACCGTCGAGGAGTACATGGAATACGCTGGCAAGATCGACAGCATGGCGGCCGATGTCTACCGCTACCTGTCCTTCGACCAGATCGCCGAGTTCCGTGAAGCCGCTGCGAACGCCAAGATTCCAGTCGTTCAAGCCTAACGTTACAAAGCAATAGAAAACGCCGCCCATCGTGAGATGCGCGGCGTTTTTTTATGTCTGGGGACCTGTGGGAGCGGGCTTGCTGGCCTGCTGCACCGCACCATCGACGCTCAGCCCGCTGAGTATCACCCCGTTGGCCGTCACCTCCGGCAACGCCTCCAACACGGCCAGCGCCTCATGCTTGAGTCGCGCCAGAATCAGGCGCTTGCCCTCCTGATGCACCCGCAGGAAGAACTCCTGGATCGCCTCGATGCTGGTGCCGTCCAGATCCGGGGTTTCCTCCAGACTGAGAATCACCGTGTGCAGCGCCACGTCCGAATGACGAATCAAGTGCAAAGCTGCACCAAGAACTCGCTCGACGTTAGCAAAGAACAACGCTTCACTGGGCCGCACAATCAGCACTCCCGGCTCAGTCACCGCCGTTGGGTGACGCTGCAGATCGACAAAATCATGCCCGCCGTCGATCCGACCGAGCACCTGAATGTCCGCCGCCGACATCTGTTTGAGCATCAGCAACACGCTGATGGCCACCGACACCAGCAAGCCGTCGAGAATGCCCAGTACCAGCACCGCCCCCACCGCGCACAGCACCAGCAGCCGATCCCGGCGCCAGACGAAATAGCGCCCCAGCGGCTGCAGACTCAAGCCCCGCGCCAGCGCATGAACCACGATGGCCGCCAGAATCGGCTCCGGTGTCAGGGCGATCCACGGCAGCACCGTCAGCACGATCACCAGTACCACCAGCGCCGCCACCCCACCAGCCCAGCGGGAAGTCGCGCCGGCGGCCTCGTTCGCCGACGTCGCCGAATACCCGGCCCCCGCCGGCATGCCATGGAACAATCCGGACAACAAGTTCGCTGCGCCGAGCGCCAGCAGATCGCGGTTGGAGGTCACACGATCACCGTGCTTGAGGGCGAACGAACTGATCGAGCCGTACGACTCGGCGTACAGAATCATCACCAGCGCAAACCCCACCTCCCCCAGCCGCAGCCAGTCGGCAAACGGCAGCACCGGCAGGCTTGGCACCTCCAGGCTCAGGTCGATCAAACCGATCATGCTCACGCCATGAGCCGGCAGGTTCAGCCATTGCCCGACCACAATGCCGATCACCACCACCAGCAAACCGCCAGGCACCCGTGGAAAGCGCGAGAACAGTCCCAACAGCAGCAACGCCACCGCTGCGACGGCCGCCGCCGGCCAGTTCCACTGCGGCAGTTGTTCGAGCAGTTGCGGGGCGAAGCGCACCAGATTGGCATCGGTCAGGTGCACGCCGACCACGCTGGCGACCTGCTTGAGGATGATGGTCAGCGCGAGGCCGAAAGCGAAGCCGCGCAGTACCGGTTTGGCGATAAACGCAGTGACGCTGCCAAAACGAAAGATCCCCGCCAGCCAGAACAGCCCACCAGTGACCAGCACCAACCCGACCGCCAGCGTCGCGCGTAGCTGCGGGTCGCCATTGGCCATGGTCGCGGTGGCCGCCGCCAGCACCGCCGCTGACGAAGACGTGGCTGAGACAATGGCAAAGCGGCTGGTGCCAAACAACCCATAGCACAGCAACCCGGCAAACAGCGCAATCACCCCGGCCTGGGGCGCCAGTGCGGCGATGGTCGAATAGGCGACCGCTTCGGGCAACAGCAGACCGGCAATCGACAGACCGGCGAGGATGTCCTGCCAGCGATTGGGTGGCTCTACTGATTGGGGCGCGCTCGACAATCCACTGTCTCCAGACGAAAAAAAGCCGCTGTGCGTATCACGCACAGCGGCCACTGTAGCTGAGTCTCTGGCGCTTTGGCTTACGCCGTCAGCGAATAAATCACCGCCGAAATGGCCACCAGACCGACCAGGGTAACGAATACGTTCGACGCCTGACCGCGATAGCGCGCCATCGCCGGTACTTTACGAATCGCGTACATCGGCATCAGGAACAGGATCGCCGCAATCACCGGACCGCCGACGGCCTCGATCATCCCGAGAATGCTCGGGTTCAGGGTTGCAACGATCCAGCACACCACCAGCATGAACGCCGCCACGATACGATCCAGCGCTTTGGCGCCCGGACGCTTGCCGCTCTTGACGATCAGGCCCTTGAGGCCTTCGCTGGCACCGATATAGTGGCCGAGGAACGACTTGGAAATCGCCACAAAGGCAATCAACGGCGCCGCAAAAGCGATGGCCGGATTGCTGAAGTGGTTGGCCAGGTACGACAGGATCGACAGATTCTGCGCCTTGGCTTCGGCCAGTTGTTCCGGCGACAGGGTCAGCACGCAACTGAAGACGAAGAACAGCACCATCACCACCATCAGCAGGTGGGCGCGGCAGAGGATCTGCGAGCTGCGCTGCTCCGCATTGGCACCGTAACGACGCTTCTGATCCACCGCGAAGGCCGAGATGATCGGCGAGTGGTTGAACGAGAACACCATCACCGGAATCGCCAGCCACAGTGTGTGCAGCAGTGCCGACGGTGCCGGCACTTGCGAAGCGGTGGTGAGAATGCCGCCATTCCAGTGCGGAATCAGGTACACCGCGAGGAACAGCAACGCGACGATGAACGGATACACCATCAGGCTCATCGCCTTGACGATCGCCTGCTCGCCGCAACGCACCACGGCCAGCAGACCGAGGATCAGCACGAAAGACAGCAGCGCGCGCGGTGGCGGCGTGATGTGCAGTTGGTGTTCGAGGAAGCTGGCGACCGTGTTGGTCAGGCCGACGCTGTAGATCAGCAGGATCGGGAAGATGGCGAAGAAGTACAGCAGGGTGATCAGCGCGCCGGCCTTGATGCCGAAATGCTGCTCGACCACCTCGGTGATGTCGGCGCCTTCGCGACCGGAGAGCACGAAGCGGGTCAGGCCGCGGTGAGCGAAGAATGTCATCGGGAAGGCCAGCAGCGCGAGGATCACCAGCGGCCAGAAGCCACCCAGACCCGCGTTGATCGGCAAAAACAGGGTACCGGCGCCAATGGCCGTCCCGAACAGTCCCAACATCCACGTGGTGTCATGGCGATTCCAGCTCGACAGTTCAGCTGGTGCTGCCGCTTCATAGCGTGCGTCGACGCTATTGGCCTGATCATTCATCCGGTCGGATCTCCGCATTCCGGTCACTTGCCACTCGGTCAGGACGCGTCGGAAAAAACCGACAGACATGCTCCGGCCGAAACAGGGGCGCGATTCTCCGCGATAAATGAGCAGAAGCAAAGACTTAGCTGAGGAATGGTTGTACGGAGCAGATCAGCGGGTTGTCGTTTTCGGGAAAATGGCTGTCGGCTCCAGATACGTTAGATGTCGTTTTCCGGCAAGTTTCAATGGAATACGAGCGGGAAGATTTGATCAGATCGATCGAGCCAGCATGAATCCGAGTGACATGCAAAACAGGCCGAACGCTAGCATTCCCCAGATTGGGTACATATCGCCCTTGTTTTTGATGCGCATTCTTTCTTCCCACTCATCGTGCTCACGTTCCAGTTGTTCCATTCTGGCTTTGCGATCATAGGTACTCATGTGGATTTTCCTTTGGATCATGGGTCGGACGGTTGTGAAACGAACATTCAAAACTTGAAGAAAACACCTGCTGCTGCGGTGATTGCTGTCACCACCCCAGCTATAACTGCGAGCGGATATAAATTTGTCTCTCTCTTAAGCTTTTTTCCTCCGCCAATAGCTTTTTCCTCTCGGCCACAAGCTTTCTTGACTCATTCTCCAGCCTGTCGAGTTCCAGATTTTCAAGATCGTTCTTGAGCATTTGCCTTCCTTGGCTGTTGGCAGTCACCGCCCGAGCTACTGTATGCCTCATCATTTCTTGTTCATCGGCAGCCGCATAGCAGACGCATCCGCCAAATTCGTAGGCAAAATCCGCGAAAAACGTAGGTAGCCTCGTACAAAAACAGCGGCGAGCTCATCACCCCACACTTTCAATCTGGCCGACCTGTTCTAGCGTGAGACAAGTCCCCTACCCAACGGAGTCTCTGCCCATGCCCCTCGTCCGCGTCGAAATCAAAAAACACTCTGACCCCACCTTCGCCAAACGCATCGGCGAGCAGATCTACGCCGCCATGCGCAGCACCATCAACGTGCCGGAGCACGACAACTTCCAGATTCTCAACGAGCACGACGGCGAGCATTTCATCTTCGACCCGCAATACCTGGGCATCCAGCGCAGCGATCGGTTGGTGATTATCCAGATCACCCTCAATGAAGGCCGGACGCTGGAGCAGAAAAAAGCCCTGTACCAGACCATCGCGCACAACCTGAACACCCAACTGGGCATTCGTATGGAAGACGTGTTCATCAATCTGGTGGAAGTAAAAAAGGAGAATTGGTCGTTCGGCAACGGCATCGCTCAATACGCCAGTTGACAGCCCTTCGCCGCCGCCAGCATGATCGGCGGCATGAACGTTCGCCCGCTGCACCTCACCCGTACCACCACGACCGCCACCGGCGGGTCGTGGTGTTGCTGCCTGAGATGAATCCAGCGCAGTGAACCCAAGGCCCCGCCAGCAATGGACGGGGCTTTGTTGTTTCTCCCGTCCGTGCGGCTTTTGCAGCCCTCAAGGAGAAACATCATGTCCGCAGCATTGTTGATCATCGATATGCAGGTCGGTCTGTTCCATGGCCCGGAAAAACCCCACGACGGCGAACGTGTGCTCGCCAACATCCAGCAGTTGATCCGCCAGGCACGCCAGCAACACGTGCCGATCTACGCCGTGCGCCACACCGGCCCGACAGGTTCGCCGATTGCCGCCGGCAGCCCCTTCTGGCAATTGCTGCCGGAACTTGACCTGAATGCCGAGTCCGACCATGTGTTCGACAAATCCAGACCCAACGCATTCCACGGCACGAATCTGGCGCAGCAGCTCAACGCTGCGCAGATCGACGACCTTTACCTGGTCGGCATGAAGACCCAGTTCTGCATCGACGCCACCTGCCGTGTCGCTGCGGATCTTGGCTTCAAGCCGTTGCTGGTGGCCGACGCCCACACTTGCATGGACACCCCCGCATTACCCGCCCACATCATCATCGAGCACCATAACGCCACCCTCGGCGGAGCATTTGCACGGCTGATCAACAGCGCCGACGTGAGCTTCTGACGAAGCGCCCGCGCGCTCCCCGTTTCAGCTCCTACACTGGCTGAAGCGGGGCTGCGGCCACCATTGCCAAACCGCTCTGGAATCAGCACTCTGACAAAACTTTCGCGACCACACCGTCATAGATCACAGGAGCCGCGCAATGCCCGCTACCGTTCTGGTACTGGTTGAAACCATCAATGACTATCTGCCGATTCTCGAGCATCAGGGTTTTCACCTGATCCTCGCACCAACCCCTGCCGAACGTGCGCAAGCCATCGCCAGCCACGGCGCACGGATCGACGCGGTGCTGACCCGTGGCCCGCTGGGACTGACCGCTGAGGAAATCGCCGCCCTGCCGGCGCTGAAAATCATCACCGTGATCGGCGCCGGTTATGAACACGTTGACCTGCAGGCTGCCAGCGATCGCGGGATCACCGTGACCAATGGTGCCGGGGTCAACGCCTCGTCGGTGGCTGATCATGCGATGGCGATGCTGTTGGCGCTGGTGCGCGACATTCCGCGCTGCGACGCGGCGGTGCGCCGGGGTGAATGGCCGAAGATCATGCGCCCGTCGCTGGCCAATAAACGCCTGGGCATTCTCGGCCTGGGCGCGGTGGGCATGGCGATTGCCAGGCGTGCTCACCTCGGTTTCGACATGCAGATCAGTTATCACAACCGTCAGTTGCGCAGTGATGTGCCCTATACGTTCTGCTCGACGCCAACCGAACTGGCGCGGGCCTCGGACTTTCTGATCGTCGCCACGCCGGGCGGGATTGGCACCCAGCATCTGGTGACTCGCCCGGTGCTCGACGCCCTCGGGCCGAACGGTTTCATCGTCAACATCGCGCGGGCCAGTGTGATCGCCACCGCTGAGCTGATCAGCGCCCTTGAGCAACGGCGGATTGCCGGCGCCGCACTGGACGTGTTCGATCACGAACCGCAGGTGCCGGATGCGCTGAAAACCCTGAGTAATGTGATTCTCACGCCACACGTCGCCGGCCTGTCACCCGAGGCCACCCAAGGCACGGTGGAACTGGTGGGAAAAAACCTCGTGGCGTTCTTCTCAGGGCAACCGGTGCTGACGCCCATCGCCCTGCCTCCAAGGCTCAACAACCAGCGCGTGCATTGAAAAGAGCCGGCAGCGCCCTGCTGCCGTACCTATTCGAAACGCTGATTATCCTGCAACACGCTAACCTATAAGACCGCTGCGCGCTTGTAGCTGCCCGAGTGCGCCATTAGATTAGCCAATGATGTCTGGCCTCCAAAATAAGCAGAAGGGATAAGCATGGCGCTTACTGACCAGTCCACCCGTATCCGCTCTGGCGAAGAACTCGATGCCAGCCTGATCGATCCGTATCTCAAGGCGCACATTCCGGGCCTGACCGGCACCCCGCAGATCAGCCAGTTTCCTGGCGGTGCGTCAAACCTGACCTACCTTCTGGAATACCCGCAGCAGGAGTTCGTGCTGCGCCGGCCGCCGTTCGGCCACAAGGCCAAATCCGCCCACGACATGGGCCGCGAATTCCGCATCCTCAATCAACTGCGCGATGGTTTTCCGTACTGCCCGAAAGCCTACGTGCACTGCACCGACGAGTCGGTGATCGGCGCCGAGTTCTATGTGATGGAACGGGTCAAGGGCATCATCCTGCGCTCCGACCTGCCGCCAGAACTGGGCCTTGATGCGGCCAAGACTGAAGCACTGTGCAAGAGCTTCATCGACCGTTTCGTCGAACTGCACCGGGTTGACTACAACGCCTGCGGCCTCGGCGATCTGGGCAAGCCGGAAGGCTACGTCGCCCGTCAGATCAAAGGCTGGAGCGAGCGCTACGAAAAAGCCCTGACCCCGGATGCGCCGCACTGGGAGAAAGTCAAGGCCTGGCTCAACGACAAGATGCCGGCCGACCATCCGACCTCAAGCATCGTCCACAACGACTATCGCTTCGACAACGTGATCCTCGACCCGAACAACCCGATGCAGATCATTGGCGTGCTCGACTGGGAACTGACCACCCTCGGCGATCCGCTGATGGACCTGGGCAACACCCTCGCCTACTGGATTCAGGCCGATGATCCGGCACCGGTGCAACTGATGCGCCGCCAGCCGAGCCACGCCCCGGGCATGCTGACTCGACGCGAATTCGTCGATTACTACGCCGAACGCTCGGGCATCCAGATCGACAATTTCGACTTCTACTACACCTACGGCCTGTTCCGTCTGGCCGGCATCGTGCAGCAGATCTACTACCGCTTCTACCACGGCCAGACCCAGGACAAACGCTTCGCGCAGTTCATTCACATGAACAAACTGCTGGAGCACATGAGCCTGCAGGTCATTGCGAAATCGAGCCTCTGACGGCCCACATCAAGGAACCTTTATGTCCAAGACTCAGTTGTTCGACCTCGACGGCAAAATCGCATTCGTCTCCGGCGCTAGCCGTGGCATCGGTGAAGCCATCGCCAAACTGTTGGCCCAGCAAGGCGCCCACGTGATCGTCTCGAGCCGCAAGCTCGAAGGCTGCCAGCACGTCGCCGACGCGATCATCGCCGCCGGCGGCAAGGCCACCGCGGTGGCCTGCCACATTGGTGAAATGGAACAGATCAGTCAGGTCTTCGCCGGGATCAAGGAACAGTTCGGTCGCCTCGATATTCTGGTGAACAACGCGGCGACCAACCCGCAGTTCTGCAACGTGCTGGACACCGATCTGGGTGCGTTCCAGAAGACTGTCGACGTGAACATCCGTGGTTACTTCTTCATGTCGGTGGAAGCCGGCAAGCTGATGCGCGAAAACGGTGGCGGCAGCATCATCAACGTCGCCTCGATCAACGGGATTTCACCGGGCGTGTTCCAGGGCATCTACTCGGTGACCAAGGCCGCCGTGATCAACATGACCAAAGTCTTCGCCAAGGAATGCGCGCAATTCGGCATCCGCTGCAACGCCTTGCTGCCGGGCCTGACCGACACCAAATTCGCTTCGGCCTTGGTGAAGAATGACGCGATCCTCAAGCAGGCACTGACGCAGATCCCGCTCAAGCGCGTGGCCGATCCGAGTGAAATGGCCGGGGCGGTTTTGTATCTGGCGAGTGATGCGTCGAGCTACACCACCGGGGTTTCGCTGAATGTGGATGGTGGGTTCCTGTCCTGATCTCTCTGACAAATGATTAACCCTGTGGGAGCGGGCTTGCTCGCGAAGTCGGAGTGTCAGGCAGCATTGCCTTGAATGACACACCGCATTCGCGAGCAAGCCCGCTCCCACAGGGGTTATCCGTAAGACAGTGACTTTGGGTAATGGCCTGACAAAGTGCACCGGCAAGCACCCCTACAGCACTACTGCGTGACACACCGGGTGGTGGTGATATGCCGGGTGACCTGCTCGTCAACATACATATCGCCCGACACCTGAGTGTTTTCCAGAGTCTGACAGGTACGCACCGGCGGTGGTGGCGGTGCAGCAGGAGGCGGTGGCGGAGGACTGGCGCAGCCGCTCAATAGCGCGATAGAGAAAGCCAGCGACAACGGCAGATACACGTGTTTCCCAGGATTATTCATAGGACGACCCGCGATGAATGGAAGAGCCACTTCCGCAATCGCGCACGAATACTGCGGATGACGGAATACCTGACCACTCATTCTTTATAGCCGACCACCCTGTAAGCGCCAGTGAAATGGAGGGGGGATAAGGGAATTGGCTGTCGATTTTGCGGGGAGTAACTCTGTGTGGGAGGGGTACATCAACAAGATTTTTTTGACTGGAAGGCCGCCATCGCTGCAAGCCAGCTCCCACAGGGGTTGAGTATTCCTGACTGAAATGGGTCAGCTGTCAGGCCGCCTTCGCGAGCAAGCACGCTCCCACAGTTGGAATGGGTGTGTTCAGTTGTAAATGGGTCGGCTGTCAGGCCGCCTTCACCAGCAGGCTGGCTCCTACAATTTAGAGAGCGTGCACCCCTTGCGGCGAAGCCGCCCCACTCAACACAATGAGCGTTAGCTCGAGTACCGCTTTTGATCTGAGGGCCCGTCGGCAGGCTGAGTGGAGGGATTTGTCCGGGGGTGGGAGCGCAGCGACCGTTTGGCGCAGCCAAACACAGCGAGAGGAGGTGCAGCGAAGCAAACCGTAGGCGCTGCCCCCCGGATGAATCCCGCAGCGAAGGAACCCGAGCCTAGGCGAGGGCCGAACGTCAGGGTAAAGCCTTTTTGGTTACTTTTTCGGCGTCTGGAAAAAGTGACCCGCCGTAAGGGCGGAACCCTAAGCAGCCATAACCGCAGCAACGGATATACACCCAAAACAAACCAACACCAAAACCCTAGGCCATATCCGGATCCCGAGCAGCCCGCAAAGAATTGCTCTCCAACTCATACCGCAACTCATCAACCAACGCCGCCACAGCCTCCGGCGTACGCAACGCATTGAGCTTCAACCCACTTATCACCAGATCCACCTGCCCCGAATCCGGGTGATACAACTTCACCGTCAGCGAATGATCCCCATCCACTGAACACTCGCACGCCAAGGGCGAAAAACTCTGTTCGAGGCTGGCGCGCAACTGCGCAAGATTCATCATGGAGCCTGTTCCTTTAGCTGTTTCGAAGGGAGACGATCCCAAGCCAACAGGCTCGTATCGCACCCCAACAGACTAAGAACTGCCCTATCTCACACAGAACCTGCATTTGCACCGCATCAGCTAGTGCATTTGCACCTACCGCTGCCCCTTCGCGCCGCGCTCGCCAGAAAACAGACCACGCTCCCGCGCCCAGACAATCGCCTCGCTGCGACTGTGTACATCAAGCTTGGAATACACGGTCGCCACATGATTGCGCACGGTGTTCGGCGCGAGTTTCAGGCGGGCGGCAATCTCCTTGTCAGCCAGCCCTTCGCAGATCAGTCCCAGCACGTCGCGCTCACGCGCCGTCAGGTCAGTGAACGACACGCTCGGCAGTTGCGGCGAGTTGACCTTCTTCACATTGGCCAGTTTTTCGATCAGCGTCCGGCTGAACCACGAAGCGTCTTTCATCACCTCTTCAATCGCCGCCACCAGCTCCAGCTCGGTACGCTTGCGTTCGGTGATGTCCATCAGCACCAGCAGATAGCACGGCGTGTCCTGAATATTCACGGTGTCGGCAGACACCGCGCACTCCAGCAGATCCGCGTCCTTCTTGCGCACCCGCACATCGACCCGATCCACTCGTCCGCTTTTCGCCAGGGCGGTCAGCAGTCGGGTCCGCGCACCATCGTCGTCAATGAAATTGAGCTGCGTCACGGTTTTGCCGACGACGTCGTCACTCTCGTACGCCAGGGTATCGAGGAACGCCTGATTGACATCGATCACTTGCTGTTCGTCGGCGGTACAGATCAGAATCGGCACCGGAGTCAGGCGGAACGCCTTGGCGAAGCGCTCTTCGCTCTGACGCAGCGCCACCTCGGCCTTGTGGCGCAGCTCCATGTCGACAAAGGAAAACAGCATGCAATCCTCATCATTGAGCACCAACGGTTGCCCGGCAACGATCACTTGCTTGCTGCCGCCATCGGGCAGGCGCAGTTGAGCCTGCGTCTGCGGAATGGTCGCCACATCGCGCAGGCGCTGGATCGCCAGATCCTTTTTTTCGGCCTGTTCGAAGATGTCGATTTCATAGGCCGAGGTGCCGATCACCTGCTCGCGGGTGTAACCGGTCATCTCCAGAAACCCCGGATTGACCTTGATGTAGCGCAAATCGCTGAGGCGGCAGATCACCGCCGGCGCCGGGTTGGCATTGAAGGTCTTTTCGAAGCGCTGCTCGGCGTTGGCCCAATCGGTGACGTCGCTCATGATCAGCACCAGTGACTCCGGCTGCCCTTCGCGGTCGGTCAGCACCATGCTGCGCACACTGTGCACCCAGACCCGTTCCGGGTCATCCACGGCATGCATCTCGATCAGTAGGTCGCTGAACACTTCACAGCGCGCGACGCGGCTGATCGGATAGTTCTCGGGCGGCAACAGATGATTGTTGCGATACCGCAGAGTGAAGCGCTTGGCATACTCATCGGCATTAGTGCCCAGCTCACCGATCCGGCTGACACCGTGCATCGCCAGCGCCGCCTCATTGGCCCAGAGGATGCTCTGATCGAGCTCCAGCAGAATCACCCCGTCGGACAGCCCGGCGATGATCTGCTGCAGCTGGCGACGGTTGGTTTCAGTGGTCAGGACTTCCTGGCTCATTGGATCTCCACAGGGAATTCGCGTGTGAAGATTACGACCGCAGGCGTTCGTGATCGTGCCGAACACTTCAACAACACCACAAATCCCTGTAGGAGTGAGCCTGCTCGCGATAGCGGTCTGTCCGCCACATCAACGCTGACTGGCACACTGCTATCGCGGGCAGGCTCACTCCTACAGGGGATCAATGGTGATCTGAAGATTCCACCAACTCCCGCAACGTATCGAGAAACAGCTTGAGCACCGGCGAGGCATCATCCGCCCGGTAAGTCGCATACAACGGCACCTCCGGCAGCGCCGGTGTCAGCTTGCGAAACACCAACCCCGCCGGGGCCAACTGCTCGATAGAAGCAGGCAGCAGCGCCACCCCGAAACCGGCGCGCACCAGACTGAGCAAGGTCTGCACCTCGATCACCTGCTGGCGAATCTGCGGGGTGAACCCGGCCTGAATGCAGCACTGATAAAGGAAATTGGCGAACCGCGACTGCTTCAGTTCCAGCGCGACAAACGGCTCCTGCGCCAGATCTGCCGGCGCCAATATCTCGCGCCTGGCCAGCGGATGATCGGCCGGCATCACCACATGAATCGGCTCGTAGATCAACAACTCGTTGCGCAGCAACGGATCGTCATAACCCACGCGGAACACGCAGGCATCGATACGTTTTTCCTTCAGCGCCTTGACCTGCGCCGCCGGGGTCATTTCATGCAGCCGCCAGTTCACCTGCGGATAGCGCTCGCGAAACAGGTGCAGGGCTCTGGGCAGCACGCCGACCATCACCGAGCTGATCATGCCGATTTCCAGCTCGCCGAGCTGCCCGCGCCCGGTCTGGCGCGTCAGATCCAGCGCCCGTTCCAGTTGTTCGAACACCAGCGGCGCCTGCTCCTTGAGCATCTGCCCCGCCGCTGTCAGTTCGACCCGGTGGTGACTGCGCTCGAACAACGGCGTGCCCAGCTCCTCCTCCAGCAGGCGAATCTGCTGGCTCAGCGGCGGCTGGCAGATGTGCAGGCGCTCCGCCGCCCGACCGAAATGCAGCTCATCGGCCAAGGCCATGAAATACCGCAGCAGACGCAGGTCCATGGCGCCTACCCCAGACTCAGCGGCGTTGAGCGCTGGCGCACGCCGGTCAGCGCAAACAAGGCGTTGGCAATCGCGGGTGCCACCGACGGACTGCCCAACTCGCCTACGCCACCGGGCTTGCCCGGCGCGCCATCCAGCACCACGATGTCGGTGGCCGGCATGTCCGACATCCGGGTCACGCGATAATCGTGGAAATTGCTCTGCACCACCCTGCCCCGTTGAATGTCGAGCCGATCAAACAACGCGTGACCAAGACCCCACATCAAGCCGCCGTAGATCTGCTCCTCGACCCCGCCGGGCGAAACCGCCAGACCGCAATCGACCACGCAGGTCAGCTTCTCCACTTTCGGCTTGCCATCGACCATCGCGACCCGCGCCACCACCGCAATAAAACTGCTGTAACCCTGATGGGTCGCAATCCCCAACGCAGTGCCGGGCGGTAACGGCTGGCCCCATCCGGCGCGTTCGGCAGCCTGTTTGAGCACCGCCACATGCCGTGGCCGCTCCTGCATGTTGGCCAGACGGAACACCAGCGGATCCGCGCCTGCCGCATAGGCCAGTTCGTCCATGAAGCTCTCGACGGCAAACACGTTGGGAATGAAGCTCACCGAGCGATACCAGCCGCTAGGCACCTGGCTTTCGTGCTTGACCCAGTTCAACTGCAGATGCGGCGGACGGTAGGCGAAGTCCCATGCGGTGATCGCCTCGGTGGTGCTGTAATCCATGTGATCCGGGCGCTCGAAATAGCCCGGCTCCCACTGCTCCGGCGAGGCCGGTGACACCGCGTGCAGTTGCAGTGCGTTGAGTTTGCCTTGGGCATCCAGCGCGCCTCTGACCCGGTGCAGCGTCGCCGGGTGATTGAACAGTGCCTGCATCTCGTCTTCGCGGCTGTTGAGCAACTTCACCGGCACGCCGGTCTGTTGCGCCAGATACGCCACCTCGAACAACCAGTATTTGGCCTCTCGCGCACCGAAGCTGCCGCCAGACACCAGCTCATTGATGGTGACCTTCTCCTTGGCGATGCCGCACACGGTTTGCGCCGCTTCCAGCGCCGAGGACGGCACCTGCACGCCGCCCCAATAAGTGATCGCCTTGTCCTGCACGTGCGCGGTGATGCAGATTGGCTCGAGCGGGTTCTGCACCTTGTACGGCATGCGGTAATCGGCTTCGATCAGTTGCGCCGCGTGCGGCCATTGCGCGCCGACATCGCCATGCGTCATGGCTTTGATGGTTTGGCTGTTCGGGTCGGAAATAGCGGCCGCTTGCGCCATGCCCAGTTCCGCGCTGTCGAACCCGGCCAGCGGCGAATCGCTCCATTTGATCTCCAGTACTTTGCGCCCCTGCTGCGCCGCCCAGAACGTGTCGGCCAGCACCGCGACGCCTTCCAGATTGCCGCCGAGCACGTCCGGGCGCCCGGGGACTGCAAGCACCTGGCGCACGCCCGGCACCTGCAATGCCGCCGCCGAATTCACGCTGACGACTTTCGCCCCGACCACCGGCGCGCGCTGAATCACTGCCACCAGCATCCCCGGCAACTGCACGTCGATGCTGTACTTGAAGCGTCCGCAGACCTTGGCCGCGGCATCGCGCTTGTGCCGCAGTTTGCCGATGTATTTGAACTGCGTCGGATCCTTCAGCGTGACACTGGCCGGCGCCGGCAAATGCGCCGCCACGCCGACCAGTTCGCCGTAGCCGAGGCTGCGTTTGCTGGGCAGATGAACCACCCGACCTTCTTCGGTGCTGCAGCTGTCGGGGCTGACTTTCCATTGCTGCGCTGCCGCCGTGATCAACAGCGACCGCGCCGTGGCCCCGGCCATGCGCAAGCGCTCGTATTCCAGCGACACACTGGTGCTGCCGCCGGTGGAGAAGACTTTCCAGACCGGATGAATGTAGGTGTCGAAGAACGGATCTTCCGGGGTGATGACCTGCACGGTCATCGGGTTCACATCCAGCTCTTCGGCCACACACGCGGCCAACGCCGTTTGCGTGCCGGTGCCGGAATCGTGTTTGTGCACCACCAGTTTCACTGTGCCGTCGGGGAAGATCCGCACCCAGGCGTTGGGCTCGAATTCGGTGGCCGGCGCCGGAGCTTTCGGGTCGCTGGCGGCGCTGCCGGAGGGCAGATACAAGGCAATCGCCAGGCCCGAAGCCACCGTCGCCGCTTGCTTGAGAAACACCCGGCGTGACGGTTCGAGCAAGGTGTCGTCGCGCAGGCTCATCACGCCTCCTTCGGCGCGTTCGCCGCGCGTTTGATCGCTTTGTTGATCCGCGCGTAAGTGCCGCAACGGCAGATATTGCCGGTCATCGCATTGCGGATCGAATCGTCGGTTACCGCCGCGCCGGTGTTGAGCAGCGCGGCGGCGGACATGATCTGCCCGGATTGACAGTAGCCGCATTGCGGCACATCTTCGGCGACCCAGGCCAGTTGCAGCGGATGGCTTTCGTTCGGCGACAGACCTTCGATGGTGGTGATGCTGTGGCCCGCGACGGCGGCCAGCGGCAACTGGCAGGAACGCACCGCGACACCGTCCAGATGCACGGTGCAGGCACCGCACAGGCCCATGCCGCAGCCGAATTTGGTGCCGGTGAGTTTCAGTTGATCACGCAGTACCCATAACAAGGGCATGGAGGGGGACGCCTCATCCAGCTCGCGTCGTTCGCCGTTAACCGTGAATGCGATCATTGTCAGGCTCCAAAAGAGCGGCCCGTCTTTGTGCGGGCCTGGTGACCGATTATTGGAAGCCCACGCAACACGCGGCCAGCGACGATTTCTGCCAACCGGTGTAAGCAGGACTAACAACATGTACAAGCGATACCCGTCGGTGCAGTCCATGAGCGCGTTCATCCAAGCGGCGCGCAGCGGCAGTTTTTCCAGTGCCGCGCGCAAGCTCGACCTGACGCACAGTGCGATCAGCCAGCAGATTCGCGCACTGGAAGATTTCATCGGTCAGCCGTTGTTCGTACGTGAGGGCGGCGGCAGCAACCTCACCGATGCCGGGCAGTTGTTTGCCAGCGTGCTGGCGGACGGGCTTGCGCAGATCGACCGGGCCCTGTCCTCGGTGAAAAACCGCAGCGTGGCGCAGCGCCTGACCCTGGACGTCGACAGTGAACTGGCGCAGAGCTGGCTCAATCCGCGCCTGCCGGAGTTGCTCGACGGACTGCCGGATTACGAGGTGACGCTGCTGTCGATGCCGCGCAGTGATCGCAGCAGCTTCGAGCGGGTCGATCTGGCGTTGCGTTACGGCTATGGCGATTGGGATGACTGCGAGATGGCGCAGATCTGCGGCGACCGGGTGCTGGCGGTGGCTTCACCGGCGCTGCTTGAGCGCTATGGTTTGCAGTTGCCGCTGAGCCCGGCGCAGATTCTTGAATTGCCGCTGTTGGGCTATACGCGGCGCTCGTGGATACCGTGGCTGGATGCGGCCGGAATGCCCCCGGTAGAGCCAGCGGCGCGGGTGATTTTCGATAATGCAGCGAACCTGATTGCGGCGGCTGAAGCCGGGGTTGGTGCCGGGCTGGTACGCGGCTTACTCGCCGCCGATGCGTTGCGCAATGGGCGGCTGGTGGCGTTGAACGAGGCGCAGATTGCTGCGCATTACAACCTGTATGCGGTTTGGCCGCATGGGCAGGCCGAGCGGGTGGCGCCGGTGGTTGAGGTGATCCGGCAGTTGGCTTTGCGTACGCAACACTGACGCCTTCGCGAGCAGGCTCGCTCCTACAATTGGAATGCGTTCCCTGTAGGAGTGAGCCTGCTCGCGATAGCGCCGGCACAGTCTCCACAAATGTAAAACCAAAACCATATCGCCCAAGTATCACCACCGCGCCCAATTAATATTGTACGAACCCCTCCCCCCTTTCCAATACTCGCCCTCAGCAACCACCCACCCGGGCCGGATGCGAACAGGCGAGGGAATGCGCGAGTGCTGCGCATAGAAATGGCCGATAGCCCGGGGCGTGGATGCCGAGAGCCGCAAGGCTCCCTTCCCCGCTATCAGGAGATCGACTTCAATGATCATCGATATCAGCTGCTATCCCACGGATCTCGTGGACCTCGCCTGGAGGCATGACGGTGACCCGTTCACCGGCGAGCGTTTGCTGGAGATGATGGATGGCCCGTACATGGTCAACGGCAAACCTCGCCGGATCGACAAAGCCTTCATCCAGCCGCCGCAGGGCAACACCATTTACACCTGGACCGACGGCGAACTCTCGGGCCGTGAATCCATCGACGCCTACATGGCCTACACCCTGAAAATGGTGCAGACCTACCCGGATCGTTTCATCGGCTGCTTCGTCTACAACCCGCGCTGCGGTGTGGAAAACGGCGTCGAGGCGATCGAGCGCTACGTCAAGGAGCACGGTTTCAAGATGGTGCAGATGCAGGCCAATATGCACGCCTACCGGCCTGATCGTGCACTGGACTGGGTGCGCCCTTGCTTCGAGAAATGCGCCGAACTGGGCATCCCGGTCAAGCTGCACACTGGCGACGGGCCGTACAGCATCCCCTCGGAATGGGTGCCGATGATCAAGGAATTCCCCAACGTGAATTTCATCATGGCCCACTTCGGCGTGCAGACCGGCGGTGTCTACGTATTCGAACCGATGCAATGGGCGATGGAACTGCCCAACGTCTATTGCGAATCCGGCTGGTGCCTGCAATCGCGGATCGTCGAGTTCGCCAAGGTCTTACCGACGCACAAGATCCTGTTCGGCACCGACACCCCGCCGAACGAACCGGGCATGTGGCTGCGCCTGCTCGAAGTGCTGTGCCACGAGCCGCCTCAGGGCCTGAACCTCGACGAGGACACCCTCGAAGAATATCTGGGCAACAATACCGCGCGGATGATCGGCCTCGAACCGACACCGCCGCCGCGTTCCGTTTCCGAAGCAGAGGCGCAACTCAAGCGCCCCGTCACCACGCAACTGGCCAGGAGCTGAACCGATGATCATCGACACCCATCTGCACCCCACCAATCTGGTCGACGAAGCCTGGCGCCACACCGGCGAACCGTTCACCGGCGAGCGCATGCTCAAACTGATGGACGGCCCGTACATGATCAACGGCAAACCGCGCCGCATCGACATGGGTTTCATCCAGCCGCCACCGGGCAACACCGGTTATCGCGACGGTAACCGCCGTGGCCGCGAGGGCGTGCGTGACTACATGTCGTACGTCGCCGAACTCTGTGTGAAGTACCCGGATCGCTTCATCGGCAACTTTAACTTCAACCCGCGCTGGGGACCGGAAAACGGTGCGGCGGAGCTGGAATTCCACATCAAGGAATACGGCTTCAAGATGCTCAAGCTGCACGCCAACATGCACGGCTATCGCCCGGATCGGGCACTGGACTGGCTGCGTCCGGCGATGAAAGTCTGCGCCAAGTACAACATCGTCGTGCTGATCCATACCGGCGACGGCCCGTACACCATTCCGACGATGTTCTACCCGATCATCCGCGAATTCCCGATGGTCAATTTCATCATCGGCCACTTCGGCATCCAGACCGGCGGCAACTACTCGTTCGAGGCGTTCTGGATGGCGATGGACACGCCGAACGTGTACTGCGAATCGGGTTGGTGCTTCCAGTCGCGGATCGTCGAATTCGCCAAGGAACTGCCGCGCAACAAGATCGTGTTCGGCACCGACTCGCCGCCGAACGAACCGGGCATGTGGCTGCGCGAACTGGAGGTGTTGTGCTCACCGGCACCGCAAGGTCTGGGCATCGATGAGGATCATCTGGAGGACTACCTGGGCAACAACATCGCCCGTTTGTGCGGGATCGAGCCGACGCCACCGCCGAAGGATCTGGTTGAGGCGGATATACGCCTGACGACCACGTACCTCTGACCTGAAGAAATGGCGCACTTTGTGGTGAGGGGATTCATCCCCGATGGGTGACGAAGTCGCCCTCTCTTGATGCTGAGAGTCCAGGCCTGCTGCGCAGTCCATCGGGGATAAATCCCCTCACCACAGTTAATCCCATTCCACAGGGGTTTCTCAGTGTTTCATGTGGGCAACACAGCGACTTTACAGGCACGAAGATGACCCGGCGTTCCCTCGACCGGCAGGCCAACGGCTGCTTGATCGAACGCCCTCTCACCCCTGCGTGCCTGCTTTTTACGAGGTGAAACCATGACCCGTTCGACGCTCGGCGATTCTCAGGATTTTCACGTGTTCATCGACGCCTATCGCCGTGAGTACCCGGACGATGTGCTGACCATCACCCAAACGCTTTCTGCCGATCAGGACATCACCGCCCTGGTCGATGCCCTCGCCGCACAGGGTCGCGATCCGTTGCTGATCTGCGAGAACGTCTGCGGCCTCAAGGTGCCGGTGGCGACCAATCTGTTCGCCTCCCGCACCCGCATTGCCCGATTGTTCGGTGTCACCCCGGCGCAATTGCACGAAACCTTTCAGCGCCGCGCCAACCAGCCCATCGCCCCGCGCTACGTGGAAAGCGGCCCGGTGCTTGATGAAGTGTTCGAAGGCGAAGCCGTGGATCTGGCGCTGCTGCCGATGCTCAAGCACTTCGACAGCGATCGCGGGCCGTACATCACCAACGCGATCATCATCGCCGAGGACCCGCTGACCGGCATCGCCAACATGAGCTACCACCGCTCGATGCGCCACGCTCGCCAGTCCCTGGCGACCAGCCTGCACTCGCGCGGACACCTGTGGCGGATGCTGCAGACCGCCCGTGAGCGCGGCGAAGAATTGCGCGTGGCAATGGTGGTCGGCGCGCATCCGTTGTTCATGCTCGCGGCGGCAGCGCGTTTACCCTACGGCAGCGATGAACGTGCCGTCGCCGGTGGCCTGTTCGGCGCGCCGCTGGAGCTGGTGAAAACCCCGCGCTATGGCATCGGCGTCCCGGCATACGCCGAGTTCGTCCTCGAAGGCGCCATCGACCCGACGGCCTACGCCGAGGAAGGCCCGTTCGGCGAGTTCAGCGGTTACTCCTCGGATCGCTCGACCAACAACGTGCTGCGCGTCGACACCCTGCTGCGGCGCAAGGACGCCTGGCTGGTGGACGTGATGGGCGGCCGCTACGCCGAGCACCTGACCCTCGCCCGGCTGCCCCGCGAAGCGGAAATGAGCGAGAAGCTCAAGGCGCGTTTCCCCGCCGTCACCGCCGTGCATTATCCGAACTCCGGCACGCATTTTCATTGCTACGTGGCGCTGGATCAAAGCCGCGACGGCGAGGCGCGGCAAATCATGCTGGCCCTGCTCGGCTGGGACCCGTACCTGAAAAACGTGATCGCGGTGGACAGCGATATCGACATCACTGACGACAGCCAGGTGTTGTGGGCGCTGGCCACGCACTTCCAGCCGCATCTGGATATTTTCGTGATCGATGGCTTGCCCGGCAGCCCGCTGGATCCGTCGTCCTCGGTCAACGGCACCACTTCGCGCATGGGCCTGGACGCCACCCGTGGCTCGGGCTTCGACGGGATCAAGGCGCAGCTCGATCAGGACGTGCTCGAACGTGCCCGGCAACTGCTCAAAGGGCTGGCATCGTGAACCGCCAGCGGCTGGTGGTCGGCATCAGCGGCGCGTCCGGCTTCATCTACGGCGTGCGCCTGCTGCAATTGCTCGCCGAGCTGAACATCGAAAGCCACCTGATCATCAGCCGCGCGGCACTGCTGACCATGGCCCACGAGACCGATTACAAACTGGCCGATGTCACTGCGCTTGCCAGCCACTACCACCGCGCCGATGACGTCGCGGCCGGGATCGCCAGCGGTTCGTTTCGCTGCCTGGGCATGGTGGTCGCGCCGTGTTCGATGCGCACCCTGGCGGAGATCGCCACCGGCACGTCTTCCGGGCTGATCGGTCGCGCCGCCGACGTCACCCTCAAGGAACGCCGCACCCTGGTGCTGATGGCCCGCGAAACGCCGCTGACCCTCGCCCACCTGCGCAACATGACCGCCGTCACCGAGATGGGCGGAATCATCGCCCCGCCGGTGCCGGCGTTCTACGCCCGGCCCGAAAGCCTGGCGCAGATGGTCGATCACAGCCTCGGCCGGGCGCTCGACCTGTTCGGCCTCGATGCCGGCGTTGCCACCCGCTGGAGAGAACAGAAATCCCCCTGTAGGAGTGAGCCTGCTCGCGATGGAGGAATGTCTGTGAAGTAATTCTCAGCTGACATACCGCCATCGCGAGCAGGCTCACTCCTACAAAAAAGCAACACAACCCGAATTCAATGTGCACCGGTCAATCAGTACAAAGGAGCCTTCATATGAACACCCCCTTCAACGCCCCAACCCCCAACACCAAAATCCCCGTGACCATCCTCACCGGCTTCCTCGGTGCCGGCAAAACCACCCTGCTCAACTACATCCTCAAGGAAAACCACGGGCGCAAGATCGCCGTGATCGAAAACGAGTTCGGCGAGGTCGGTATCGACGGCGATCTGGTGCTCAGCTCCGAAACCGAAGAAATCTACGAAATGGTCAACGGCTGCGTGTGCTGCACCGCCGAGGTTCGTGAGGATCTGGTGCGCATCGTCCGCGAACTGGTGGCGCGCCCGGTGCGCCTCGATCACATCCTGATCGAGACCAGCGGCCTCGCCGATCCGTACCCGGTGGCGCAGAGCTTTTTCATCAATGACCCGATTTCCGAGGAAGTCGAACTCGACGCGATCGTGACCATGGTCGACGCCAAGCACATCGCCCAGCACCTGGAGGATCTGCAACTGGATGGCGTCGACAATCAGGCGGTGGATCAGATCGTCTGCGCCGACCGCATCGTCATCAACAAGGTTGATCTGGTCAGCAGCGACGAGGTGGAAATCCTGCGCGGCAAGATCCGGGGTTTGAACGCCACCGCAGATCTGGTGACCTCCACCCATGCGCAGATCGACCTGACGAAAATTCTCGGCATCGGTGCGTTCGAGTGCACGCAGAAGCTTATGGAAATCGGCGCGGAATCTGAGCATCACGACCATGACCACCAGCATGAATCGGAAGATCACGAACACGATCCGAGCGTGTCATCGGTGGGCATCGCCGTCGACGGCGCGGTCAATCTGATGGCGTTCCACCGCTGGATCAGCGAACTGCGCTCGTCCCAGGCCGACAACCTCTATCGCATGAAAGGCGTGCTCGCCGTGGCCAACGAAGACCAGCGCTACGTGCTGCAAGGCGTGCACAGCCTGGTGGAGTTTCGCGCCTCGACCGCATGGGGCACGGAGCCCCGTTCGAGCAAGATCGTGTTCATCGGCCGCAACCTGGACCGCGCGGCGTTGAACCAGGGCTTTGCCGCCTGCCTGGCAGGCTGAACAAGGCATCGGAGCCGGTGGATGGCGGCTTCGCAGCACGAATGACTGATGCCAGATTTTTTGCACAACACAAAACCTGTGGGAGCTGGCTTGCCAGCGATAGCGGACTGTCGGTTGATAAAGATGGTGACTGCTAAATCGCCATCGCTGGCAAGCCAGCTCCCACAAGGTTGCACTGTGTTCCTGAGCTACGCGGCATCAGACGAATACCCCTCTCTACCGCATAAAAACAGCCAGAGGTGATTCCCCATGTCGTCAGCCACTCCTTCCTCCACCGTGCACCCCGTCGACCGCGTCCTGCCGGTGCGACAGATGCTCACCCTCGGCCTGCAACACATGGCCGTCTCGTACATCGGCGCCATCGCCGTGCCGTTGATCGTCGCCAGTGCCCTGAAGATGTCCCACGCCGACACCGTGGTACTGATCAGCACCACGCTGTTCTGCTCCGGCATCGCCACCCTTTTGCAAACCGTCGGTTTCTGGAAATTCGGCGTACGCCTGCCGATCCTGCAAGGCGTGGCGTTCAGCAGCGTCGGTCCAGTGATTGCCATCGGCAGCAACCCCGAAGTGGGCTTCGCCGGTGTCTGCGGCGCGGTGATCGGCGCCGGAATTTTCACCCTGCTGATGGCGCCGTTCGTGGGCCGATTACGGCGGTTTTTCCCGCCGGTGGTCACCGGTTGCATCGTCACAGTGATCGGTTTGCAGCTGTTCCCGATCGCCTATGAATGGGTCGGTGGTGGGCGCAACGCGAGCAACTTCGGCGCCCCGGCATTTCTCGCGGTGGCGGTGGTGGTGCTGCTGACCATTCTGCTGGTCAATCGCTATGGCAGTCCGCTGCTGCGCAACATGGCGGTGCTGGTGGGGATGCTGATCGGCGCCGGTCTGGCCTACGGTCTGGGCATGGGCAATTTCCACAGCGTCGAAGAGGCGCCGTGGCTGACCGTGCCCTACCCGTTCTACTTCGGTTTGCCGACTTTCAGCCTGATCCCCATCGCGACCATGGTGGTGGTGATGATCGTGCAGATGGTTGAGTCGATGGGGCTGTTCGTGGCCATCGGCGACATCGTCGACAAACCGGTGGAAGACCAGCAAGTGGTCAATGGCCTGCGCGCCAATGGCCTGGCCAGCACTATCGCCGGGATGTTCGCCGCGTTCCCGTTTATCGCCTTCATGGAAAACGTCGGTCTGGTGATCCTGACCGGCGTGCGCAGCCGCTGGGTGGTCGCCGTCAGTGGCCTGCTGATGTGCTCGATTGCGCTGGTGCCCAAGGCTGGGGCGATCATCGCGTCGATGCCGACCGCGGCGCTGGGCGGCGCCGGTATTGCGATGTTCGGCGTGGTCGCGGCGGCGGGGATCCAGACCCTGGCCAAGGTCGATTACGAGCGCAATCGCTACAACGTATTGATCGTCGGTTTCACCATCGCCGCCGCGCTGGTACCGGTGCTCGCGCCCACCCTGTTCAAACAAATGCCCGAGTGGTCACAGCCGTTCCTGCACAGCAGCGTGGTCATCGCCTGCCTGGTGTCGGTGCTGCTCAACGCGGCGCTCAACGGCGTCAGCGTGCCAGAAACCACACCCGGCAAATCCGCCTCGCACATTCTCTGACTGGAGCCTGCCCATGACTCGACTTCAAACCATCCTGATCAAAAACCCGCTGGCGGTGATGACCGGCCTGCGCGGCCCGCGTGCCCGGGCCGGTGCGGTGGACATTCGCGTGGTCAACGGCCGCATCGCCGAAATGGCCGCCGACCTTCAAGCGCAACCCGGCGAGCGCGTGATCGATGCACGCAACTGCGTGGTCTATCCGGGCTGGATCAACACCCACCATCACCTGTTCCAGAACCTGCTCAAAGCCGTGCCCGAAGGTTTGAATCAGGATCTGCAAGGCTGGCTGGCGAGCGTGCCCTACCCAAGGTTGAACCGCTTTACCCCGCAATTGGCAAGGATCGCCGCCCGTCTGGGCATGGTCGAGTTGCTGTTGTCCGGGGTGACGACCTGCGCCGATCACCACTATCTCTACCATGCCCACGGCACCACCGAGACCGGGGACCTGCTGTTCGATCTGGCGGACGAATTCGGCCTGCGCTTTGTGCTGTGTCGCGGTGGCGCGCTGGAATCCGCCAGCGCGCACCCGGGTTTCTCGAAAACCGCGCTGCAACCGGAAAGCCTCGAACAAATGGTCGGCGATATCGAGCGACTGAAATCGCTGTATCACCAGGACACCCCGGATGCCCTGCGCCGGGTGGTCGTCGCGCCAACCACACCGACCTTTTCGCTGCCGCCGACCCTGCTGCGCGAACTGGCGCACACCGCGCGCGGCCTCGGTTTGCGCCTGCACACGCACCTGTCGGAAACACAGAACTACGTGAATTTCTGCCGCGAGAAATACAACTGCCTGCCGGTGGAATTCGTCGCCGAACACGAATGGCTCGGCCCCGACGTGTGGTTCGCCCACGCCGTGCACCTGCAACCCGGAGAAATCCGCATGCTCGCCCAGACCGGCAGCGGCATCTCGCATTGCCCGGTGAGCAACGCGCGCCTGGGCAGCGGCGTCGCGGCGGTGCCGCAAATGTATGAGGCCGGCGTGCCGATCTCCCTCGGCGTCGACGGCGTCGCGTCCAACGAATCCGGAAGCATGGTCGGCGAAGCCAACACCGCATGGCTGATCCACCGCGCCGAACAAGGCGCCTCGGCGACCACTGCCGAAGACGTGATCCACTGGGGCACGGCGGGCGGCGCGCAGGTATTGGGACTGGGCGCGGTCGGTACGCTGGAGATCGGGCAAGCGGCGGATCTGGTGATCTACAGCCTTGATCATCCACGGTTCTTCGGTTTCCACGATTGCGCGGTTGCACCGGTGGTCGCGGGAGAACCGATCACGGTGAAGTACAGCCTGGTGGGCGGCCGGATCGTGGTCGATAACGGCGTGATTCCGGGGCTGGATATCGAACGGATGCGCGCCGAAGCATGGGAAGGTGTGCAGGCGATGATGAATATCGAGGATTGACCCGCAGGCGATGCAAAACCTGTAGGAGTGAGCCTGCTCGCGATAGCGATGTGTCAGCTGACATTTGCGCTACTGACGCACCGCTATCGCGAGCAGGCTCACTCCTACAGGGAACAACGGCGTATTCGCGGATTCGGGGTTTCTCGACTAATGTTACCCCCTCATCGGATTGAGCCCCTGCCAGCTTCACCGGGCTCTTGATCAAGGAGAGACTGATGACGTCGCGTCGCAACATCGAACAGACTTATCGCACCTGGTCCAGCCCGATTCTGCTGGAGCTGAAAAAGCGCGAACACCAAATGGCGCCGGTCGAGCGTCAGGCACTGGAGAATGTCCTGGTCGAACGACGGTTGCTGGATGTTGGCAACCCCAACGGCCCTGACCGACGCCAAGGGGGCGCGAACAAAAACGAGCGTCCCGGCTGATCACTTAAAAAAACCTGTGGGAACTGCTCGCACAGGTCATGCCGCGTTTTCAGGCCGCGCGCTGCCCTCCCGCCACCATCGCCGAAGCCGCCAGCATCGCCCGCAACAACACCGCGCACCCGGCCGCCAGATCATCCGGCGCGGCATTCTCGATTTCGTTGTGGCTGATCCCGCCTTCGCACGGTACGAAGATCATCCCCGCAGGACCGAGTTCGGCGAGGAAGATCGCGTCATGCCCGGCGCCGCTGACGATGTCCATGTGCGACAGGCCCAGACCTTTTGCCGCGCCGCGAACCGCCTCGACGCAGCCCTTTTCGAAGTACAGCGGCGGAAAATCTGCAGTCGGGGTCAGCTCATAGGTCAGGCCGTGTTCTTCGCAGGTCGCCTCAATGACTTGTTTCACCTCGCTGATCATCGAATCCAGCCGCTCCGGTTGCAGATGGCGGAAGTCAAGGGTCATGCGCACTTCGCCGGGAATGACGTTGCGCGAGCCGGGATAGGCTTGCAGGCAACCGACGGTGCCGCAGGCGTGGGGTTGATGACCGAGGGCCGCGCGGTTGACCGCACCGACGATTACCGAGGCGCCGACCAAGGCATCCTTGCGCAGGTGCATCGGCGTGGGCCCGGCGTGGGCTTCGACGCCGCGCAGTTTCAGGTCGAACCACTTCTGCCCGAGGGCGCCGAGTACCACGCCGATGGTTTTCTGTTCGTCTTCGAGGATCGGGCCTTGCTCGATATGTGCTTCGAAGTAGGCGCCGACTTGATGCCCGCTGACTTTGCGTGATCCGGCGTAACCAATGGCGTTGAGCGCTTCGCCAACGGTGACGCCTTCGGCATCGACTTTGGCCAGAGTTTCTTCAAGGGTGAATTTCTCGGCGAACACCCCGGAGCCCATCATGCACGGGGCGAAGCGCGAGCCTTCTTCGTTGGTCCAGACCACCACTTCCAGCGGCGCTTCGGTTTCTACGCCGAGGTCATTGAGGGTACGCAGCACTTCGACGCCGGCGAGCACGCCGAAGCAGCCGTCGAACTTGCCGCCGGTGGGCTGGGTGTCGATGTGGCTGCCGGTCATCACCGGCGGCAGGTTCGGATTGCGCCCGGGACGGCGGGCGAAGATGTTGCCGACTTCATCCACCGTGACGCTGCATCCGGCGTCCTTGCACCACTGCACGAACAGGTCACGGGCCTGACGGTCGAGGTCGGTCAGGGCCAGACGACAGACCCCGCCCTTGACCGTCGCGCCGAGCTTGGCCAGTTCCATGAGCGAGGCCCAGAGGCGGTCGCGGTTGATGTGCTGATGGGTGGATTGCAGAACGTCTACGGCTGCGTTCATGTTGATCTCCTCAGGCAGTTTTTTTATGAGTTTCTTCAGGCAGTTCTTGTGTGTATTTGAGGCCGTCTTCGCGAGCAAGCCCGCTCCCACATTTGGAATGCGTTCACCCTGTGGGAGCGGGCTTGCTCGCGAAGGGGCCATTCCTCACACCGAAGATTTCACAACAGAGGGGCTGCTTCGCATCGAACACAACCCGTAATAAATCACCCCACCCAACGCCGAACCGGTAAACCAGCCGTAGCTGTAAAACCAGCTGAACGCATCGCTGCCCAGCGACAGCAGGGTCAGCACCACCGGCACGCCAAACGCGGTGAACCCAGCCCAGTTCCACGCCGGATAGACGTCGTCGCGATAAAGCCCGGCCAGGTCCAGCTGCTGTTTCTTGATCAGGAAATAGTCCACCACCATGATCCCGGCGATCGGCCCGAGCAGGCTCGAATAGCCCAGCAGCCAGTTGGAATACACGGTTTCCAGGCTGACATCGGAAACGATCAGCCCCAGCTTTTTCAGCAGCTCATGGGCCATCAGCGCGAGCCCGACGAAGCCCGTGAGCAACACCGCTTTGGTGCGGTTGATCACCTTGGGCGCGATGTTCTGGAAGTCGTTGGTCGGCGAGACAATATTCGCTGCAGTGTTGGTCGACAGCGTGGCGATGATGATCAGCGCCATGGCCACCGCCACCCACAGCGGGCTCTGGATATGGCCGATCAGGCTCACCGGGTCGGACACGGTCACGCCGACCAGTTTCACCGACGCAGCGGTCATCACCACACCCAGCGAAGCGAACAGGAACATGGTCAGCGGCAGACCGAAAATCTGCCCGAGGATCTGGTCCTTCTGGCTCTTGGCGTAGCGGCTGAAGTCAGGAATGTTCAGCGACAACGTGGCCCAGAAGCCGACCATCGCCGTCAGCCCGGCGGCGAAGTAACTGACCACACTGGCGCCCTCCGGGCGTTTCGGTGGAATCGCCAGCAGCTCGGTCATCGACACATTGGGCATCGCCCACACCAGCAGGCCAATGCCGACCGCCACCAGCAGCGGCGCGGACAGGGTTTCCAGCCATTTGATCGACTCGGCGCCGCGGATCACCACCCACAGATTCAGCGACCAGAAGATCATGAAGCCGATCACCTCGCCCGTGCCACCGAGGGATTTCCAGCCGTCGAAGATCGAGCCGAGAAACAGGTGAATCGCCAGCCCGCCGAACATGGTCTGAATGCCGAACCAGCCACACGCCACCAGTGCACGAATCAGGCACGGCACGTTGGAACCGAGCACGCCGAACGACGAGCGCAGCAGCACCGGGAATGGAATGCCGTACTTGGTGCCGGGGAAAGCATTGAGGGTCAACGGGATCAGCACGATGACGTTGGCCAGCAGAATCGCCATCAGCGCTTCGCCGACGGTCAGGCCGAAATACGCGGTAAGTACGCCGCCGAGGGTGTAAGTCGGCACGCACACCGACATGCCGACCCACAGCGCGGTGATGTGCCATTTATTCCAGGTTCGTTCGCGCACCTTGGTCGGTGCCATGTCGTGGTTGTAACGGGGACTGTCGAGGACGTCACTGCCGGCTTCGAGTTCGAACAAGCCGTCGCGCTCGGTCACTTGCGATCTGTTCTGTTGCATGGCCGCTCCACTGTTCTTCTGATTATTTTTTTGCTCATCAGGCGGCTGCACACGGGGTGCGAGCCGGACGATGGCCGGAGGAACTGACAACTTTCGTGTACCGGCCATGGTGTCAGCGGCGGCATCAATAAACGTGCCGGGTGCCCCGCTTAACGGTAGGGCCGTGGTTCAAACACATTGCAACTTTCTGATATTGCTCGGTTTTAATTATTCACCGAAAGAGTCCGCGAAAACTTGTCTGCATGCTCAGGCCAAACGTTTGCCAAGTTGTCCGAACTGTCAGGACTCAATCTGGTGCACTGCACTTTTTTTCATCACGGACAATCAGCCGCAGCTCAACTTCAAGCGGCTGATTTCACATAGGAAATCTTGCTCATATTTCCATCCTGTCAAGTGCGTCAAAATGGTGAACAGCCTCACCATTTTGGTGATTTAGGTTTTTTTTCGTTGTTTTTCATAGAGTTAAAACAGTCATAAGCTTATAAAAAATAATCTTGATCAATTTCAAAACTGCGACTAGCTTCTATTCCTGACAGCACTGACAGGAATACGCCGATCAGCGTTGTACATCAATAAAACATTTAGAACCGGCACAAGTCGGTCATGCCTGCGAGGAACTCGGAATGTCTCTGTTGATCCGTGGCGCCACCGTTGTTACCCATGATGAAAGTTATCGCGCCGACGTCTATTGCGCCGACGGCGTGATCAAAGCCATTGGTCAGAACCTGGATGTTCCCGCCGGCGCCGAAGTGCTCGACGGCAGCGGCCAATACCTGATGCCCGGCGGCATCGACCCACACACTCACATGCAACTGCCTTTCATGGGCACCGTGGCCAGTGAAGACTTTTACAGCGGCACCGCTGCGGGTCTGGCTGGCGGGACCACCTCGATCATCGACTTCGTGATTCCCAATCCGCAGCAGTCGTTGATGGAAGCGTTTCATCAGTGGCGCGGCTGGGCCGAGAAGTCGGCATCGGACTACGGCTTCCACGTCGCGATCACCTGGTGGAGCGAGCAAGTACGTGAGGAAATGGCCGAGCTGGTCAGCCATCACGGGATCAACAGCTTCAAGCATTTCATGGCCTACAAGAACGCGATAATGGCCGCCGACGACACGCTGGTGGCAAGTTTTGAACGCTGCCTGGAACTCGGCGCGGTGCCGACCGTGCATGCGGAAAACGGTGAGCTGGTCTATCACCTGCAACGCAAGTTGATGGCCCAGGGCATCACCGGACCGGAAGCGCATCCACTGTCGCGGCCATCGCAGGTGGAAGGTGAAGCGGCGAGCCGGGCGATTCGCATCGCTGAAACCATCGGCACGCCGTTGTATCTGGTGCACGTTTCGACCAAGGAAGCGCTGGACGAAATCACCTACGCCCGCAGCAAGGGTCAACCAGTGTACGGCGAAGTGCTGGCCGGGCATCTGCTGCTCGACGACAGCGTCTATCAGCACCCGGACTGGCAGACCGCCGCCGGTTACGTGATGAGCCCGCCGTTCCGCCCGCGCGGCCATCAGGAAGCGCTGTGGCACGGTCTGCAAAGCGGCAATCTGCACACCACCGCCACTGACCACTGCTGCTTCTGCGCCGAGCAAAAAGTCGTCGGGCGCGACGACTTCAGCAAGATCCCCAACGGCACCGCCGGCATTGAAGACCGCATGGCGGTGCTGTGGGATGAAGGGGTCAACAGCGGACGTTTGTCGATGCAGGACTTCGTCGCCCTCACCTCCACCAACACCGCGAAAATCTTCAACCTCTACCCGCGCAAAGGCGCGATCCGCGTCGGCGCCGATGCCGACCTGGTGCTGTGGGACCCGCAAGGCACCCGCACCATCTCCGCCAAGACCCACCATCAGCAGGTGGACTTCAACATCTTCGAAGGCAAGACCGTGCGCGGCGTACCGAGCCATACCGTCAGCCAGGGCAAAGTGGTCTGGGCCGACGGCGACCTGCGCGCCGAGCGTGGGGCCGGGCGGTACATCGAACGGCCGGCGTATCCGGCGGTGTTTGATTTGCTGAGCAAGCGGGCTGAGAGGCACAAGCCGGCGGCTGTGAAACGCTGAAATCCAGGCCTTCGGCCTTCGCGAGCAGGCTCGCTCCCACATTTGAAATGCATTCCCCTGTGGGAGCGAGCCTGCTCGCGAAGAGGCCCTCCCAAACGACACAAAAACCACTGCCCATCAGAGGCAGAGAACCTCAATAACCGTGAGGCAAAAAACCGTGATCGAGACCCTGAACCATCTCCCGCATCCGCACGAAAGCGCGGCCGCCCTCGCCGGTCATTTCACCGATCTGGCGCCACCGCTCAACGCCCGGCAGGCACATCTGGAAGCCTCGCGCTGCCTGTATTGCTACGACGCGCCATGCGTCAACGCGTGCCCCAGCGAGATCGATATTCCGTCGTTCATCCGCAATATCCATCAGGACAACGTGCCCGGTGCGGCGCAGAAAATTCTTTCGGCGAACATCCTCGGCGGCAGTTGCGCCCGGGTCTGCCCGACGGAAATCCTCTGCCAGCAAGCCTGCGTGCGCAACAACGCCCAGGAATGCGCGCCAGTGCTGATCGGCCTGTTGCAACGCTACGCCGTGGACAACGCGCACTTCACCGAGCACCCGTTCCAGCGTGCGGCGAGCACCGGCAAGCGCATCGCCGTGGTCGGCGCCGGGCCAGCGGGTTTGTCCTGCGCCCACCGCAGTGCGATGCACGGGCATGACGTGGTGATTTTCGAAGCACGGGAGAAGGCTGGTGGCCTCAATGAATACGGGATCGCCAAGTACAAACTGGTCGATGACTATGCGCAGAAAGAACTGGATTTTCTCCTGCAGATCGGCGGCATCGAAATCCGCCACGGACAGAAACTCGGCGAGAATCTGACCCTCAGCGAGCTGCATCAGCAGTTCGACGCAGTGTTCCTCGGCCTCGGCCTCAACGTCAGCAAACAGCTCGGTCTGGCCCACGAAGACGCGCCCGGCCTGCTCGCCGCCACCGACTACATCCGCGAACTGCGCCAGGCCGATGACCTGACGCAACTGCCACTGGCCGAACGCTGCATCGTCCTCGGCGCCGGCAACACCGCGATCGACATGGCCGTGCAGATGGCCCGCCTCGGTGCCCGCGATGTGAATCTGGTGTATCGCCGGGGCGCGGCGGACATGGGCGCCACCGGTCACGAACAAGACATCGCCAAAGCCAATCAGGTGCGCCTGCTGACCTGGGCGCAACCGGAGGAAGTGCTGCTCGACGCGCAAGGCAAGGTGCGCGGCATGCGTTTTGCCCGTACACAACTGGTCGACGGTCGCCTGCAAACCACTGGCGAGACCTTCGAACTGGCCGCCGACGCGATCTTCAAAGCCATCGGTCAGGCCTTCGACAGCAGCGCCCTCGCCGACCCGCTGGCCCGCGAACTCAAGCGTCAAGGCGAACGGATTCAGGTCGATGACCACCTGCGCACCAGCATTCCCGGCGTGTATGCCGGCGGTGACTGCACCAGCCTCGATCAGGACCTCACCGTGCAAGCCGTACAGCATGGCAAACTCGCCGCCGAGGCGATCAACGCGCAACTGATGCTCAACGTGGAGGCTGCGTAAATGGCCGATCTCTCGATAGTCTTCGCCGGTATCAAAGCGCCCAATCCGTTCTGGCTGGCCTCCGCGCCGCCGACCGACAAGGCCTACAACGTGGTCCGCGCCTTCGAGGCCGGTTGGGGTGGCGTGGTCTGGAAAACCCTCGGCGAGGACCCGGCAGCGGTCAACGTCTCGTCGCGCTACTCGGCGCACTACGGCAACAACCGCGAGGTGCTGGGCATCAACAACATCGAACTGATCACCGACCGCTCGCTGGAAATCAACCTGCGCGAGATCACACAGGTCAAGAAGGACTGGCCGGACCGTGCGCTGATCGTCTCGCTGATGGTGCCGTGCGTCGAGGAATCGTGGAAACACATCCTGCCGCTGGTGGAAGCCACCGGTGCCGACGGCATCGAGCTGAATTTCGGTTGCCCGCACGGCATGCCCGAACGCGGCATGGGCGCAGCGGTGGGTCAGGTGCCGGAGTACGTCGAGCAGGTGACGCGCTGGTGCAAGACCTATTGCTCGCTACCGGTGATCGTCAAACTGACACCGAACATCACCGACATCCGTGTCGCTGCCCGCGCTGCGCATCGCGGGGGCGCCGATGCGGTGTCGCTGATCAACACCATCAACTCGATCACCAGCGTCGACCTGGAACACATGGTCGCCCTGCCCACCGTCGGCAACAAAAGCACTCACGGCGGCTATTGCGGTTCGGCGGTCAAGCCGATCGCGCTGAACATGGTCGCCGAAATCGCCCGTGATCCGCAGACCCAGGGCCTGCCGATCTGCGGCATTGGCGGCATCGGCAGTTGGCGTGACGCGGCGGAGTTCATGGCGCTGGGCAGTGGCGCGGTGCAGGTGTGCACGGCGGCGATGCTCCACGGCTTCCGGATTGTCGAGGAGATGAAGGACGGTCTGTCGCGCTGGATGGACAGCCAAGGCTACGCCAACATCGCCGAGTTCTCCGGGCGCGCGGTGGGCAATACCACGGACTGGAAGTACCTCGACATCAACTACCAGGTGATCGCCAGGATCGACCAGGACGCGTGCATCGGTTGCGGGCGCTGCCACATTGCCTGCGAAGACACTTCACACCAAGCGATCAGCAGCTTGAAACAGGCCGACGGCACGCATAAATATGAAGTGATCGATGATGAGTGTGTTGGCTGCAATCTGTGCCAGATCACCTGCCCGGTGGCGGACTGCATCGAGATGGTGCCGATGGAAACCGGCAAGCCGTTTCTGGACTGGAATCATGATCCGCGCAATCCCTATCATGTCTCAGCTTAGGGCAGGTAGCGTCTGAGCTGACGCCTTCGCGAGCAAGCCCGCTCCCACATTTGAAATGCATTTCAAAACGGTGGGAGCGGGCTTGCTCGCGAAGAGGCCAGCCGCTTCAACACCTATTTCAAGGCTCCAACCCGATCCCGCGCAATATCACACTGGTCACCGTCTGCACCGCCCGTTCGAACTGCATGTCCGACAGCGGTTGATGCTCGTTGAGAATATTCACCTGATGGTCGAAGTCGGCGTAATGCTGGGTCGAAGCCCAGATCATGTACAGCAGGCTCGACGGCTCCACCGGCAGAATCCGCTTGTCCTCGACCCACTGGCGGATCTTCGCTTCCTTCATTTTCGCCCAGTCGTACAGGCTCAGATCCAGCGCTTCACCCAAGGTCGGGGCGCCGTGGATGATCTCGTTGGCCCAGACTTTCGAACCGTACGGCCGGCTGCGCGAGTGGTTCATCTTGGCGCGGATGTAGCTGCTGAGCACCACCCGTGGGTCATCGAACATCTCGAAGCACAGTGCGTCCTGCTTCCACACTTCCAGCAGGTCGAACAGCACCGCGCTGTACAGTTCACTCTTGGTGGAAAAGTAGTAATGCAAGTTGGAACGCGGCAGCTGCACTTCGGCGGCGATGTCGGCCATGGCGGTGCCGCCGAAGCCTTTTTCGGCGAAGACTTTTTCCGCCGCAAGCAGGATTTTCTCGACGTTACTGCGACGGATCTCGATCTTGTGATTGCCCATGAGGGCTCCCTGACAACGACGTTGTTGAAGACTAGCATCCGCTCTGGCCTCGGGGCGACCGCTGCAAACAAAACTTCGTATGAAGGCCGGCGCATGGCTAAACTGGCGCTTCTTTGTCCTGCCTCAGAGGTATCCGCGATGCTGTTCAAGAACGTCCTGACCACCACTGCCCTGCTCGCTTCGCTGTTCGCCGCATCTTCGGTTTTCGCCCACGCCCACCTGAAAAGTGCCACCCCGGCCGCCGACAGCACCGTCGCCACGCCGGCCGATCTGCGCCTGACCTTTTCTGAAGGCGTCGAAGCCAGTTTCACCAAAGTCAGCCTGACCCACGACGGCGCCCCGGTCGCGATCAAACCGCTGACCACCGAAGGCGACAAGAAAACCCTGATCGTCACCCCCGCCGCACCTCTCGCCGCCGGTGAGTACAAGGTCGAATGGCACGCAGTGTCGGTCGACACACACAAGAGCGAAGGCGCCTACCAGTTCAAGGTTGGCCAGTAATTCATGAGTGAAGCGCTGGTGCTGTGCCGCTTTGTGCATTTCAGCGCGGTGTTGATGCTGTTCGGCGCCTGGCTGTTCCGGCCGCTGCTGCTCAAGGCACCAGTGCCGACACTGGATCGGCATCTGGCGCGACTGGCGCGCTGGCTGACGGCGATTGCGCTGCTCAGCGGTGTCACCTGGGCACTGTTGATCACCGCGAGCATGGCTGGTTCGGCGGCGGCCGCGTTCGACCCGGACACGATTGGCGTGGTTCTCGGCAACACGTTTTTCGGCCAGGTCTGGCGCTGGCATCTGCTGATAAACGCGCTGTTGCTGGCGTTGTTGTTCACGCCGTGGCGTTCGAGCCTGACGTTGCGCCTGGGCTTGAGCGCGCTGCTCTTGGCGACGCTGGCGCCGGTCGGTCACGGCGCGATGCTCGACGGCCTCAGCGGGCAACTGCTGATCCTTAACCAGATCGTTCACCTGACCTGCGTCGCTGCATGGCTGGGCGGCTTGTTGCTATTGGTGTTGATCCTGCGTCAGCCGAGCACAGCGATGGGGCGGATCCTGCAACGCTTCAGCGGTGTCGGTTATGCGATCGTTGGCGGCCTTCTGATCACCGGGCTGATCAACGTGCGCGTGCTGACCGGGCAATGGTGGCCGACGCCGCTGTTTGCAGGGTTTGCCTTGATTCTGCTGATCAAGGCCTTGCTGGTGCTGGGCATGCTCGCGCTGGCGCTGTTCAATCGCTTGCGGATTGATAATTGCGAACAGCGGATGGGCGCGCTCAAGCGCAGTGTGGTGCTGGAGTGGTTGTTGGGGATGGGGGCTGTTGCTGCGGTCTCCCTGCTCGGTACCCTGCCGCCGATGATTGCTGGATAAACCCAATCAGACTGTGGGAGCGGGCTTGCTCGCGAAGGCTGTGTATCAGATACGAAAATATCGCCTGACACACCGCTTTCGCGAGCAAGCCCGCTCCCACATTTTTGATCTGCGCAGGTCAATGCGGTTGTGTGTCGCCCGCCGCGGTGTCGATGCTGACCACCACCGACATCCCCGGGCGCAAGCGTTCCTCTTCCTGCTGCCCCTCATCAATGGTGATCCGCACCGGCACGCGCTGGGCGATTTTCACAAAGTTGCCGGTGGCGTTGTCGGCCTGCAACAGGGCGAATTCCGAGCCGGTACCGGGTGAAATGTGCTGCACATGGCCGGTGAACTTGCGGTGGTTCAGCGCATCAACGGTGAAGCGCACCGGCTGCCCGACGCGCACATTGTTCATCTGGGTTTCCTTCATGTTGGCGATCACCCATTTCTGGTTCGGCACCAACGCCATCAGTTGCGCACCGGAGTTGACGTAAGCGCCCAGGCGCACGCCGATCTGCCCGAGTTGGCCGTCGCGCGGGGCGACGATGCGCGTATTCGACAAGTCGATCCGCGCCAGTTGCACCGCTGCTTCAGCGCTGGCCACCGAGGCTTCCAGCGAACCGCGATTGACGATCACCGTCTGCAGATCCTGCCGGGCGATTTCCAGATTGGCCTTGGCCTGCGCCACCGCCGCAATGCTCTGCGCATTGGCCGCGAGCGTCACGTCCATCTCGCGTTTCGACACCGAGCCGTCACTCACCAGCTCCTTGTTACGCCGCAGATCCGCCTCGCTTTTACGCAACTGCGCTTCGCTGTCGGCCACCACCGCCTGACGCAATTTGATCGTCGCTTCGGCACTGTTGCGTTGCTGCACAACGTTGGCCAGCGCGGCTTTCTGCACCGCCAGTTGCGCCAGCGACTGGTCGAGGCGCTGCTGATAAATCCGGTCGTCCAGCCGCACCAGCAGGTCGCCGGCCTTCACGTACTGGAAGTCCTGCACCGGCACCTCGAACACGTAACCGCTGAGCTGCGGGCCGATGATCGTCACCTGGCCACGCACCAGGGCGTTTTCAGTGGTTTCGACCGCACTGCTGAACGGCGGCAACTGCCAGGCGTAGAGCACGATCAGCACACCGACGATGGCAATCGCGGCAAAGCCCAGTGACGAGATGATCCGCACCCGCAACGAGCGCGGCTCGGTGTTCGGTGATGACGGCGGTGCCACGCCTTCCGGGGTGGCGGCGATGGCATTGGTGGTTGTGGTGGTCGGTTCGGTCATGAATTGGAAGCACCGTCAGGAGGTACGGAAGGCGCTGGGTCGACGGCTTTGGTGGTGCTCATCAGCCACAGCGCACGAATGGACAGCCAGATCATGGTCAGCACCGCAATCACGGCGATCAGCATGAATACATCGTTATAGGCCAGCACGTTGGCTTCGCGAGTGGCCGCGTTGGACAGGCTGCGAATCCCGGCCAGATTGCGCAGGCTCGGGTCGGCCAGCAACGAGCCATAGGCCGACCCGCCGCTCTGTACGCGGGCGGCCACCAGCGGATCGGACAGCGTCAGGTGCTCGACCAGGTGACTGGAATGGAATTTCTCGCGCACGATCTGGAACGTGCCCAACAACGCCGCGCCGAGCAGGCCGCCGAGGTTGTTGCAGATCCCGAACAACACCGAAAAACTCACCAGATTGCGCGGATTGGTCAGCACGTTGCGGGTGCCGAAAACCATGGTCGGTCCCAGAAAAAACGTGCTGCCGAAGGCCAGCAGGAACTGGCTGAAATACAGGTTTTGCGGGCGGGTCAGGTTGTTGGAAAAACTGTCCATCACCGAACCTGTGGCCATCAGCGCCAGCGAGATGATCAGCGGCATCAGCAGGTGCTTGGGGTCGATGGTCAGTGCGCTGGTCGCCAGTCCGGCGACGCTGCCGATCAGCATCACCACATACAGGCTGTGCAACTGCTCATAACCCATGTTGAGGTTCTGCATGAAACCGACGGCGCCGGTGGATTGCTCCGAGGTGACCATGCGAATCAGGGTCACCGCCAGCGCCAGGCGGATCATCGTGCCGCTGCCGAGCCAGCGGGTCATCAGCATCGGGTTGCTGCGATTGTGTTCAATCGCCAAGCCCGCGAGGATCAGGGCAATCGAGGCCGCCAGCGCATAGCCGATCCAGTTGGCCTCCAGCCACCAGTCGATCCGCCCCAGCGACAGCACCGCGCAAAGCAGTGCCACGCCGCTGGCGAGAATGGCGAAGGTCAGAAAGTCCAGCGGTTCGAAGGTCTTGAAGCGGTCACCGGGCGGCAACTTGAGCAGCAGCACGCAGCCCAGCGACAGCAAGGCCATGCCCAATTCGAACAGGTACAAACCGCGCCACTCGGCAATCTGCAGCAAGTCCTCGGAGAACAAGCGCGCCAGCGGCAAAGCCAGTTGCGAGGCGCCGAGGCCCAGCACCAGCGCCTTCAACCGCCATTTGGCCGGAAACGCCTGAACCATGTAATACAGACCCAGCGAACTCAGCGCCGCACCGACCATGCCGTGCGCCGCCCGCACCGCGATGGCCGAGCTCAAGTCGTTGACGAACAGATGACCGAACGTCACCAGCGCATACAGCACCAGAAACACTTCGGTGAATGCACGCAGGCCAAACTGCTGGCGAAACTTCACCAGCAGCAGGTTCATCGACACGTTGGTCATCACGTAAGCAGCTGGCAGCCAGGCCATCTCCGCCGTGGTCGCGCCCAGCGCGCCTTGCAGGTAAGGCAGGTTGGCGACCACCAGCGAGTTACCCAAACCACCGGTCACCGCCACCAGCAGCCCGACCAGCGCATAGGCCAGGCGCTTGGGGTTGGAGTGCAGCGGCGTCGAGGGGGAACCGGGCAGACTGGGCTTCTCGTGAGGCTGCCAGTCGCGCGGGGCATATCGATCCATTGAAAGGCCTTGTGCTTGTGTTGCCGGGAGTTTGCCGCAAATCCTGCGGCAAACCCACAATCCTGTGGGAGCTGGCTTGCAGACGATGACGGCAGTCGGCTCGGCAACAGGCTGACTGGCAGACCGTTATCGCGGGCACGCCCGCTCCCACAGGGTTCGCGGTGGATTCGTAAATTCTGTTTAAAGGTCCTCTCGCCCGCAACGGATTTTTCCCGCGCCGGGCAACTGCCACCCTTGCAGCCCTTCTCAACGTGCAAGGTGCCCGTTATGACCACGCCCCACTGGCAACGCTCCCCACGCCTGCTGAAAAACCTTTTGGCCGCCGCCCTGTTGCTGCCCGCCCTCGCCTTTGCCCAGGAACGCCCGTGGCCGGACGGCTCGCAACTGGTGATCTCGGTGTCGATGCAGTTCGAAACCGGCGGCCAGCCCGAGGGTGCGGAAAGTCCGTTTTCCGGCAACCCATTGCCCAAGGGCTACCCTGATCTGCCGGCGCAGACCTGGTTTGATTATGGCTACAAGGAAGGCTTGTGGCGGATGCTCGACCTGTGGGATCGCACCGGGATCAAGGTCACCTCGCATGTGGTCGGCGAAGCGGCGCTCCAGCATCCGGAACTGGCGAAAGCGATTGCCGAGCGCGGCCACGAACTGGCAGCCCACGGCATGCGCTGGGCCGATTCCTACAACATGAGTTACGACCAGGAAAAACAGTTCATCGGCGACGGTGTCAACGCGGTCGAGAGACTTACCGGCCAGCGCTCGGTGGGCTACAACGCCAACTGGTTGCGGCGCAGCCCCAACACGCTGAAGGTCCTGCAAGACCTCAACTTCACCTACCACATCGATGATGTCAGCCGCGACGAACCGTTCGTGACCATGGTCCGTGGGCGCAAATTCGCCGTGGTGCCGTATACCTTGCGCAACAACGACATCGTGTTGATCGAGGGTCGGCATTTCTCCGCCGAGCAGTTCTATCAGCAATTGGTGCTGGAATTTGATCGCCTGTACGCGGAAGGCGCGAGCAAGCGGCGGATGATGTCGGTGAGCCTGCACGACCGCATCGGCGGCACCCCGGCGATGGTCGAGGCGATGGAACGTTTTATCCGCTATGCGCAGTCCCATCCAAAAGTGACATTCATGCGTAAGGACCAGATCGCCCGGATCGTCCTGACCGAGAAAAACCCGCTGATCGACAACACAGAGGCGCTCTATAACCGGTAAACCCGCCGAAAACAGCCCTCTTCGCAGCATTTGGAGGGCTGCCAAATCGTGCAAAATAATCGTAACAAGCCCTGTTGACTTTTGCGCAAAACCTCGCAACTATCCGCAACCATGTTGTACGACGACGTATGACAAATAATAAAAACAACAACAGGGAGCGTCACAGTGAGCACACTCGTCTGCAATTCCGTTCGCACGTCCCGTATTTCCTTCCCCCGCCCGTGTTCCACCCTGAGTTTGATCGGCTGCAGCAGCCTCGCCCTGGTTTTGCCGATGAGCGCAGACGCCGAAGGCTTCCTCGAAGACAGCAAAGCCACGCTGAACCTGCGCAACGCCTACTTCAATCGCAACTTCGTCAACCCGAACTACCCGCAGGGCAAGGCTGAAGAGTGGACGCAAAACTTCATCCTTGATGCCAAATCCGGCTTCACCCAAGGCACCGTCGGCTTCGGTCTCGATGTGCTGGGGATGTATTCGCAAAAACTCGATGGCGGCAAGGGCACCGGCGGTACGCAACTGTTGCCGATTCACGATGACGGGCGTCCGGCGGACAACTTCGGTCGCCTCGGCGTGGCGCTGAAGGCCAAGGTGTCGAAGACCGAATTGAAGGTTGGCGAATGGATGCCGGTGCTGCCGATCCTGCGCTCGGACGATGGCCGCTCGTTGCCGCAGACCTTTCGCGGTGGCCAGATCACCTCCACCGAAATCAACGGCCTGACCCTCTACGGTGGGCAGTTCCGTGGCAACAGCCCGCGCAACGATGCCAGCATGGAAGACATGTCGATGAACGGCCGCGGCGCCTTCACCTCCGACCGTTTCAACTTCGGCGGCGGCGAATACACCTTCAACGACAAGCGCACCCTGGTCGGCGTGTGGTACGCCGAACTCAGCGACATCTACCAGCAGCAGTATTTCAACCTCAGCCACAGCCAGCCGCTGGGTGACTGGACGCTGGGCGCCAACCTCGGTTTCTTCACCGGCAAGGAAGACGGCAGCGCCCAGGCCGGCGACCTCGATAACAAGACTGCATTTGCCATGCTGTCGGCCCGCTACGGCGGCAACACCTTCTATGTCGGCCTGCAAAAACTCAGCGGCGACGACGCGTGGATGCGGGTCAACGGCACCAGCGGCGGCACCCTGGCCAACGACAGCTACAACGCCAGTTATGACAACGCCAAAGAGCGCTCCTGGCAGTTGCGTCATGACTACAACTTCGTCGCCCTCGGCATTCCCGGCCTGACCCTGATGAACCGTTACATCAGCGGCGACAACGTGCACACCGGGACGATCACCGACGGCAAGGAATGGGGTCGCGAGTCGGAACTGGGATACACCGTGCAGAGCGGGCCGTTGAAAAACCTCAACGTGAGATGGCGCAACGCGACGATCCGCCGGGACTTCAGCACCAATGAGTTCGACGAGAACCGGATCTTTGTCAGCTATCCGATTTCGTTGTTGTAAAGCCAGTCCTCACACCGGGTTTCCCTGTGGGAGCGAGCTTGCTCGCGAATGCGTCGGGTCAGTCAATTCATCTTTCAATGACACACCGCTTTCGCGAGCAAGCCCGCTCCCACAAGGGGATTGCATTGCAACGAAGGCGTCGCGGTGATTGAAAAGTGAATGAGCCCCTTCCGTCATTTACCCCAAAAGTCGCGTTGACAAGTTCCGGAAACCCTACCGATACTTCAGCGAAGTCATACGACAACCTACAACAAACCTAATAACAACGTGTAAGGGATTGCCATGACGTCTACCTCTATTCCCCGCGCCCCGTTCAACCGTCTGCTGCTGACCGGCGCTGCCGGTGGCCTGGGCAAAGTCCTGCGCGAACGTATGCGCCCTTATGCCCATGTCCTGCGCCTGTCGGACATCGCCGCCCTCGCCCCAGCCATTGATGATCGCGAAGAAATCGTCCCCTGCGACCTTGCCGACAAACAGGCGGTGCACCAACTGGTCGAAGGCGTCGACGCAATCCTGCACTTCGGCGGTGTCTCCGTGGAGCGGCCCTTCGAAGAAATCCTCGGCGCCAACATTTGCGGCGTATTTCACATCTACGAAGCTGCACGCCGCCATGGTGTGAAGCGCGTGATCTTCGCCAGTTCCAACCACGTCATCGGCTTCTACAAACAGGACGAGCCGCTCGACGCCAGCTGCGCCCGCCGCCCCGACGGCTACTACGGATTGTCCAAGTCCTACGGCGAAGACATGGCCAGTTTCTACTTTGATCGCTACGGCATCGAGACCGTCAGCATCCGCATCGGCTCCTCGTTCCCCGAGCCGCAGAACCGCCGAATGATGCACACCTGGCTGAGCTTCGACGACCTCACCCAATTGCTCGAGCGCGCGCTGTACACGCCAAACGTGGGCCATACCGTGGTCTATGGAATGTCCGCCAACAAGGACGTCTGGTGGGACAACCGCTTCGCCAGCCACCTCGGTTTTGAAGCCAAGGACAACTCCGAAGTGTTCCGCGAAAAAGTCGAAGCGCAGCCAATGCCCGCCGCCGATGACCCGGCGCGGGTCTATCAGGGCGGCGCGTTCGTCGCGGCCGGCCCCTTCGGCGACTGAACACTCTGCCAACGACGCAAAGGAATGAGTATGCAAGCCGAATTGATCGTCGATGCTCGCAACGCCGTGGGCGAAAGCCCGGTCTGGGTGCCGCAGGAAAACGCGCTGTATTGGGTCGATATTCCCAACGGCGGGCTGCAACGCTGGAGCGCTGACACCGGCCATGTGCATGCCTGGAAAACCCCGCAGATGCTCGCCTGCATCGCCCGTCACAGCGGTGGCGGCTGGGTTGCCGGCATGGAGAGCGGCTTTTTTCATCTGCACCCGCACAGCGATGGCAGCCTCGACAGCGAATGGCTCGCCACCGTCGAACACGGCCGAGCAAACATGCGCCTCAACGACGGTCGCTGCGACCGCCAGGGCCGTTTCTGGGCTGGCAGCATGGTGCTGAACATGGGCCTGAACGCATCCGAAGGCCGGCTCTACCGCTACGGCGCCGGGCAGTCTGGTGTGATCGAAGCGCAACTCGACGGCTTGATCGTGCCCAACGGCCTCGGCTTCAGCCCTGACGGCAAGACGATGTACCTGTCCGATTCACATCCGCACGTGCAATTGATCTGGGCCTTCGATTACGACACCGAGACCGGCACACCATCGAATCGGCGGATCTTCGTTGACATGAAGCACTTCCCCGGCCGGCCGGATGGCGCTGCCGTGGATGCCGAAGGCTGCTACTGGATCTGCGCCAACGACGCCGGACTGATTCACCGTTTTTCCCCGGACGGCCGCCTCGATTTCTCGCTGCAAGTGCCGGTGAAGAAACCGACGATGTGTGCCTTCGGCGGCAGCCGCCTGGACACCCTCTTCGTGACCTCGATTCGTCCCGGCGACGACCGCGATCCGCAATCCCTGGCCGGCGGCGTGTTCGCCCTCAATCCCGGAGTCAAAGGCCTGGAAGAACCACTGTTCGACGATTCCCTGTAACACCCGCCTCTGCTGCACCGCTGCGCCTTGAACACAACAATAACAAGACTGGAGACTCACCCCCATGAACTTCAAACGCACCTTGCTGGCCGCTGCACTCCCGCTGATGTTCACCTTCACTGGTGCCGCCCAGGCCCTGCAACTCAAATTCGCTGACATCCATCCCGCCGGTTATCCCACCGTGGTGGCCGAAGAAAACATGGGCAAGACCCTGACCAAGGAGACCAACGGCGAGCTGACCTTCCAATACTTTCCCGGCGGCGTGCTGGGCTCAGAAAAGGAAGTCATCGAGCAGATGCAAGTCGGCGCGGTACAGCTGTCTCGCGTCAGCCTGGGTATCGTCGGCCCGGTAGTGCCGGACGTGAACGTGTTCAACATGCCGTTCATCTTCCGCGACCATCAACACATGCGTAACGTCATCGATGGCGCAGTGGGCGACGAGATCCTCGACAAAATCACCAACTCCGAATTCGGCCTCGTGGCTCTGGCCTGGATGGACGGCGGCACGCGCAACGTCTACACCAAGAAACCGGTGCGCAAGCTCGAAGACCTCAAGGGCATGAAGATTCGCGTGCAAGGCAACCCAATGTTCATCGACATGATGAACGCCATGGGCGGTAACGGTATCGCCATGGACACCGGGGAAATCTTCAGCGCCTTGCAAACCGGCGTGATCGACGGCGCGGAAAACAACCCGCCAACCCTGCTTGAACACAACCACTTCCAGAATGCCAAGTTCTACAGCCTGACCGGTCACCTGATCCTGCCAGAGCCGATTGTGATGTCGAAAATCACCTGGGAAAAACTCACCCCGGATCAACAGGCGCTGGTCAAGACCGCCGCCAAGGCTGCCCAGGCTGAAGAGCGCGTGCTGTGGGACAAGAAGTCCGCTGCCAGCGAAGAAAAACTCAAGGCCGCTGGCGTCGAGTTCATCGAGGTCGACAAGAAACCCTTCTACGACGCCACCGCACCGGTGCGGGAAAAGTACGGTGCGAAGTACGCCGACCTGATCAAGAAAATCGAAGCCGTTCAGTAACGCCTCCCGCTCCGTCCTCATTAACCAGGCCCGGCGCACCTGATCACTCAGGCGCGCCCGGTTACGGTGGAACCCGATGAAGAATCTACTGCTGCGTATCAACGACAAGATCTACATGACGTGCATCTGGGTCGCCGGCCTTTCCGTCCTGGCGATTTCCCTGATGATTCCCTGGGGCGTCTTCGCCCGCTACGTGCTGGGCACCGGTTCGAGCTGGCCAGAGCCGACGGCGATCCTGCTGATGATGGTGTTCACCTTCATCGGTGCCGCCGCCAGTTACCGCGCCGGCGCGCACATGGCCGTGGCCATGCTCACCGACCGCATGCCACCGGAACTCAGATCTGCGGCGGCGATATTCTCGCAACTGCTCATGGCGTCGATCTGCATTTTCATGACCATCTGGGGCGCCAAGTTGTGCATGTCCACCTGGAACCAGTTCATGGCGGCCCTGCCCGATCTGCGGGTTGGCGTGACCTATCTGCCGATTCCCGTGGGCGGCTTGCTGACGCTGGTTTTCGTCCTGGAAAAACTCTTGCTCGGTGACCAGAGCAAACGGCGGGTCGTGCAGTTCGATCTGGTTGAAGAAAGTGAAGGTGGCGCTTAATGGACGCTCTGATTCTGCTGGGCAGTTTTATCCTGTTGATCCTGATCGGCATGCCAGTCGCCTATGCGCTGGGCGCCGCCGCGCTGATCGGTGCATGGTGGATCGACATCCCGTTCCAGGCGGTGATGATCCAGGTCGCGTCGGGGGTGAACAAGTTCTCGCTGCTGGCCATTCCGTTCTTCGTTCTGGCCGGCGCGATCATGGCCGAGGGCGGCATGTCCCGGCGTTTGGTGGCATGTGCCGGGGTGCTGGTGGGTTTCGTGCGCGGTGGCCTGTCGCTGGTCAACATTGTCGCCTCGACCTTTTTCGGCGCGATCTCCGGTTCCTCGGTGGCCGACACCGCGTCGGTGGGTTCGGTACTGATTCCGGAAATGGAACGCAAGGGCTATCCACGGGATTTCTCCACCGCGGTGACCGTCAGCGGCTCGGTGCAAGCCCTGCTCACTCCGCCAAGCCATAACTCGGTTCTCTACTCCCTGGCCGCCGGTGGTACGGTTTCGATTGCCTCGCTGTTCATGGCGGGCATCGTGCCGGGGTTGCTGATGAGCGCCTGCCTGATGGTGCTGTGCCTGATTTTCGCGAAAAAACGCGACTACCCCAAGGGTGAAGTCATCCCGATGCGCCAGGCGTTGAAAATCGTCGGCGAAGCCCTCTGGGGCCTGATGGCGATGGTGATCATCCTCGGTGGCATCCTCTCGGGGATTTTCACCGCCACGGAATCGGCGGCCATCGCCGTGTTGTGGTCGTTCTTCGTGACCATGTTCATCTACCGCGACTACAAGTGGCGTGAACTGCCGAAGCTGATGCACCGCACGGTACGCACCATTTCCATCGTGATGATCCTGATCGGTTTCGCCGCGAGCTTCGGCTACATCATGACCCTGATGCAGATTCCGGCGAAAATCACCACGCTGTTCCTGACCCTGTCGGACAACCGCTACGTGATCCTGATGTGCATCAACGTCATGCTGCTCTTGCTCGGCACAGTGATGGACATGGCGCCGCTGATTCTGATTCTGACGCCGATCCTGATGCCGGTGATTCTCGGCATCGGTGTCGACCCGGTGCAGTTCGGCATGATCATGCTGGTCAACCTCGGGATCGGGCTGATAACACCGCCGGTGGGCGCGGTGCTGTTTGTCGGCTCGGCGGTGGGCAAGGTCAGTATCGAGAGCACCGTGAAGGCGCTGCTGCCGTTTTATGCGGTGCTGTTTCTGGTGTTGATGCTGGTGACCTATATTCCGGCGATTTCGCTGTGGTTGCCGCATCTGGTGTTGTAACCGGTTGATGGATCGCAGCCCTCACGGGCTGCGATTTTTGCTTTACGCCCGCAACAACATATACCCCGCCACCACCAGACACACGCTGGCAAACCCCACCTGCAACGTCCGCGCCGGCACCCGCGCACAAAGCTTGCGGCCGATGATCATGCCGACGATGCTGGCCACGATAAACGCCGCGCCCTGAGCATCAATCCGCACACCTGCGTGAAACGAGCCGATCACGCCAATCGCCGAAATCAGGCTGATCACCATCAGCGAAGTGGCGACAATCCCGCGCATTTGCACATCGGTCAGTTGCTTGAACGCCGGCACGATCAGGAAGCCACCGCCAACGCCGAGCAAGCCCGAAACCACACCGGTCACCGCACCCAGCGCCGCGAGGGTCGCGGTGCATTTGGCGGTCCAGTCGAAACGACCGGTCTGCTCATTGAGCATGCAGTTTTTCTGCCCCCAGCTCGCGTGGCCGTGGTCGCTCGGCCCCTCTTGCGCACGCTCACGGCGCAGCATGCGCCAGGCCACCATGACCATCAGCAGACTGAAGAGGATCATCAGGATCTTCTCCGGCAACTGGTGCGCGAAATAAATGCCCAGCGGCGAAAACAGCGCGCCAAGCGCGGCAATCAGCAGCGCCGCGCGATAACGCACCAGACCATGACGCAAGCCGTCGATCGCCCCGACTGCCGCCGCACTACCGACGGCGAACAACGCCACGGGCGCGGCCTGGGTCATGCTCCAGCCGAGGCCAAGCACCAGCGCCGGCACCGCGAGAATTCCGCCACCCGCCCCTGTCAGCCCGAGAATAAGCCCCATCAATACGCCAAACAGACTTGCCAGCAGCATAGGGAGTTCTCAGTCGACTTTGGACAAACCGGTCAGCCACTCGCGGCCCTTGAGCATGCCGTTCCAGTAGAACCACGGCAGCAGCGTCGCCTTGAGGAACCACGCCGAGCGGCGCGGCACGGTCGCATCGAGGGCGAAGGTCGGCAGCAACTTCCCGCCGTACCCGAACTCGGCGAGGATCACCTTGCCCTTCTCCACCGTCAGCGGGCACGAACCGTAGCCGTCGTACTTCAGTGGCAGCGGTTGTTGCTTGCGCACGGCCAGTAGATTTTCCGCGACCACCACGACCTGCTTGCGCACGGCGGCAGCGGTTTTCGCATTGCTGGTGCCGCAAATATCACCGAGGCCGAACACTTCCGGGTAACGCGGATGTTGCAGGCTGTGTGGATTGACTTCGCACCAGCCGGCAGCGTCGGCCAGCGGGCTCTGGGCGATGAAATCCGGCGAGACTTGCGGCGGCACCACGTGCAGCAGATCGAAGGTTTTCGCCTGTATGGTGAGGTTGCCGTCAGGATCCTTGACCTCGAACCAGGCGGTTTTCGCCGGGCCGTCGACCTTGACCAGGTTGGAGTTGAAGGCCAGTTGCGCGTTGTACTTTTCGATGTACTTCATCAGTGGCGGGACGAAGGTCGCGACACCGAACAACGCGGCGCCGGCCAGGTTGAATTCAACCTCGACCTTGTTCAGAACGCCGGTTTTGCGCCAGTGATCGCACGACAGGTACAACGCCTTCTGCGGCGCGCCGGCGCATTTGATCGGCATCGCCGGCTGCGTGAAAAGCGCCTTGCCGCCGCGCAGTTTCTGCACCTGATTCCAGGTGTACTGCGAGTGCTGATAGCTGTAGTTGGACGTTACGCCGTGCTGACCAAGGCTTTCCTGCAGGCCTTCGATCTTCTCCCAGGCCAGACGCAGGCCGGGGCAGACGATCAGGTTCTGGTAAGTGACGGTGCGCTGATCGTTGAGGGTCAACTGGCGCTGATCGGGATCGATGCCAGTCACCGCCGCCTGAATCCAGGTGGCCTGACGCGGCATCACTTTGCTCATCGGCCGCACGGTGTCCTTGACGTCGTAGGCGCCACCGCCGACCAGCGTCCACGCCGGTTGGTAGTAGTGCTGGGCGCTTGGCTCGATCACGGTCACTTTTAGAGTGGGATCACGCTTGAGCAGACTGGCGACGAAGCCGATGCCGGCGGTGCCGCCGCCGATGACCACGATATCGGCACTGATGGATGGGCCCCAGTGTTGATCGTTCATTGCTTGTTCCTTATTGCTGCATGCAAGGATTTCTTGGCCTTCACATAAATCCATTGTAGGAGTGAGCCTGCTCGCGATAGCGGTATGTCAGTCTATGAAGATATTGGCTGATACACCGCTATCGCGAGCAGGCTCACTCCTACAGAGATTGTGTGGTGGCTGACATTTATTGATGGCCCAGGCTTTTCAGCACCGCTCCGCAATACAACCCGGACAGGGTCTTCATCACCTGAATCACTTCAGGACTGGCCAGACCGTAAAAGATGTATTTGCCTTCGCGACGGGTCGCCACCAGGCCTTCATCACGCAGGATGCCCAGTTGCTGGGACAGGGTCGGCTGGCGCACGCCGGTCATTTTTTCCAGCTCGCCTACGTTGCGCTCGCCCTGGGTCAGCTGGCACAGGATCAACAGGCGATCCTCATTGGCCAGCGCCTTGAGCAGCGCGCAGGCCTTGGAGGCGGACGCCCGCAACTGGGCGACTTCACATTCGGTCAGACTGGATTGCATTTGCACGATGCCTTCAACGTCACTTAAGCTGCGAACATTATGTTTTTAGATAAAGTGTTGCAACCCATTTCCCTGGTTCAGGTTGGTGTCCATGCCCGCGCAGATTGAAGCTTTCCTCGACCCCGCCTCCTCGACCTACAGCTACGTGGTCTATGAAGCCGATGGCGGGCAGTGTGCAATCGTCGATCCGGTACTCGATTACGACGGCGCTGCCGGTCGCACCTGCACCGCGCAGGCCGACAAAATCATCACCTTCGTCCGTGAACACCGCTTGCAGGTGCAATGGCTGCTGGAAACCCACGCCCACGCCGACCACCTGTCCGCCGCGCCGTACCTGCGCCGCGAACTGGGCGGCAAGATTGCGATCGGCCAGTCCATCAGCAAGGTGCAGAACGTGTTCAAGGCGCTGTTCAACCTGGAACCGGAATTCTGCGTTGACGGCTCGCAGTTCGATCACCTGTTCGCACCGAACGAATCGTTCAAGATCGGCAACCTCAAGGCCACCGCCCTGCACGTCCCCGGCCACACCCCGGCGGACATGGCCTACCTGATCGATGGCGAACAGATTCTGGTCGGCGACACGCTGTTCATGCCGGACGTCGGCACTGCTCGCTGCGATTTCCCCGGCGGCAACGCGCACCAACTGTTCAACTCGATCCACAAACTGCTGGCCTTCCCCGCCAGCGTCAAACTCTACGTCTGCCACGACTACCCGCCCGAAGGCCGCGCCGCGCAGTGCCAGACCACCGTCGGGGAGCAGCGTCTGAGCAATATTCATGTGCATGACGGGATCGACGAGGCGGCGTTTGTCGAGATGCGCACCAAACGCGATGCCGGGTTGGGCATGCCGACGCTCTTGCTGCCGGCGATTCAGGTCAATGTGCGGGCCGGCAACCTGCCGCCGGCGGAAGGTAATGGCGTTGTCTACCTGAAGATTCCGATCAACAAAATGTGAGTTCAATTGCCCAGATGATTATTCGCTCCCTCATTTAAAGGAGCGCTCTGGACCGTGCCCTAGCCAAAATGCCACTACCGTGTAATATCCGGAAACCTAAACCGCTACGGGAGACTCCCTGCGACTACAAATGCGCAGGTGAGCAATAACACGGACATCGTCGAAGTCACACTTCGTCGAGAAGACTTTTTGCAGGGAAACCATGAGTCAAACTTCTCCACAGGGGCAACCCCCTGAACTGGAACCTGAAACATTCAATCGCCACCTTTCTATTTCTCGTCGCGCAATCGCCTACTTGTCATCCAAAGTCCTTGAGGCACTCAAAGCCATTGACGGGCGATCCTTCTTCGAGGGTAGAGAAGAAGGAATCAAGCTTGGCAATGACGCGGGCCTGCTTGCCGGAAAGGTTCTCGGCTACGCTGAGGGTTATGCAGAGGGGCGCGCCATTCTAGAGATCAACGACCTGCGCTCAGCCGCATCCTTGCCAGGAGAGGATCACTCCCTTTTTGACAATGAACTCATGCCCATCACCGATGATATCAAGCAGAAAATGCGCGACGAGGTGTGGGAAAAACTTGATGAGAAAGAACAACCGAGCGATCAGCAGTGGGCAATGATCTTTGCCGACACGACCTGTACTTCAGTGATCGCTGGCGCGGGCTCCGGGAAGTCCACGACGTTAGCCTTGCGTGTTGTGCTTAAACACTTTCACCTGGGCATCCCCCTTCATCACATGCAGGTGACTACCTTCACCACTGAGTCTAAAAAAGACTTGCAGAAAAAGATGGTGAAGATTTTCAAATCGTGGGGCAAAGACCTGAGTGAGAATCAAACTAAGAGTTTGGTACGCACCTTTCACAGCAAAGTATTCGGCTTCATGAAAGCGTTCTCGGATGCGCCTATCGACTATTTCGATTTCTTGGGCGCAAAAAAATCAGGTGAGGATGAGGACGAGCTGGAAAACCCCTTCTCGTCAAAGATCACGAATGAGCAAGGATTGGTTCTTTCCCAAGTATTCAATAGCCTTTACGAGAAAGACCTGACGTTCAAAAAGCACATCCTGGATCTCTACCAATCGATCGTCTTCGTCAAGCCGGATCCTATGTCTGAGTCCATGCGAAACAAAAAAAATCAGATTCTCGGCAAGATGTCCGATAAGGATGAAGCTGTCTGCGATGAAATTGAGGCCGCATGGGCAGAGTTGGGTCTATGGCCAATTCCAGGTGTGGCCGAGCGTCGAACGTTCAACATCGAAAGAAAACCCTTCATAGCCCACGGTTACTTGGAAGAGTTGGAAACACTGGTAATTCTTGGTTGGCCGGACACGAAAAACCAGTCGGGCGAAATTCCTAGGCGCGAAGGCCAGACAGTGAATCTCAAACAAGAGAGCTGGAGCCGCCAGGCGATGATTGGAGAATGTTATCGGGGGAAAAAATACATTCTCATCAATAACGTTATGGCCGCAAAGACACTGATGGGCAATGCCGAGCACATGATCGTTCAGGATGCCGGTTTTGATTATCACTTGCCGGGCACGACTATCAAGGAAACGAAGCTGACCGAAGTGTTCTTTGCCGAAGCCAACTACATCGAGAACCTGGGGTTGGATGTCGTCCAGGCGATCGGTTCATTAGATTTTACGCCGGGCGACCCACGCGAGCCTTTCTACCTCGCCTTGCAGATCTATTGGCGCGGCTTTCATGATTATCTGGAAAGCATGTCGCCCAAAAGATTGATTACCTTCAACAAGGCATTCGCACTGTTTGGCGAACACAATCCGGAAAATATTAAGCGCATTCCAACAGCCGAGCTAGACGGCATGCGACACCTCATGATTGATGAGTTCCAAGACGTGTCCGGCTTGAATATTTCCTGGGTCCGGCAATGCTGCAAAGAGATCCGTAATCGTAATCAAGGCCTGCCCGGATTGGGCAACAGCCTGATGGCAGTCGGCGACGACTGGCAAAGTATCTATGGCTGGCGCGGTAGCTCACCCCAGTATCTGATGGACTTCCATAAGCATTTCCACGCCCATACGCGCAACACTCTGTACATGCAGAACAACTACCGTTCCCATCAGACAATCATTGATGCTGCCGAACAAATTGTCCGTCCCACAACAACCGATAAAGCCAAGCATGGGATTGCAGCGAACGGAAAAGTCGTTAATCAAAAGACACCCGTATACATGCACTACGTGGCTAAAGATAAAAAAATCGTCGAGCCGGACGAAACGATTCTGCGACTCGTCAGACAAGCCTATGACGACGGTCATAGCATATTGATGGTGTTTCGCGTTGGCGATGTTGAAAAAGCATACAGAACAGCCCTACGAGGCCTATTGCACGAAGCGCAAAAAAAACAGCGCAACGTCAAACTGATGACCTTTCACAAGTCCAAAGGATTGCAGGCGCAATCTGTTTTCGTTATCGGTGATTGCTTCTATAACCCGACGAAATCCAAACGCAACGACATTTACAACCTCACCCAACTGGGCGACAAATCTCCAGCGCCTTATGACAACGCTCAATCAGATGAGGCACTGCGTTTAGCTTACGTAGGCATTACTCGCGCCGAACTCAGATGTCATTGGCTGGTAGACCGCGAGGTCACCGCGACGACCAAACAAAGCGGAAGTAATGCTTCGGGGTATGCCGATCTTAAATCTGGATGCTACAAAAAGTGGACTGATCACGAAACATCCGGAGTTTCAGCTCTTTCCCCGCAATAAGGTATTGATCCAGAGGCGGCGAAAGTGTCAGCGCTAGGTGCCCAGCGTCAACCCATTCGCCGGCAACGGCAACGCCGTCTTGTAGCGCACCTGCTTCAAGGCAAAACTCGACCGAATGTTCGCCACCCCCGGCACCTTGGTCAGAAAGTCCATCATGAACCGCTCCAGCGCCTGAATCGTCGGCACCAGCACCCGGATCAGATAGTCCGGGTCGCCGGCCATCAGGTAGCACTCCATCACCTCGGGGCGATCGGAAATCGCCTCTTCGAAATGCTGCAACGCCTCCTCGACCTGTTTCTCCAGGCTGACGTGAATGAACACATTCACATGCAGGCCCAGCAGGTCGGCATCGAGCAGCGTCACCTGCTCGCGAATCAGGCCTAATTCTTCCATCGCCTTGACCCGGTTGAAACACGGGGTCGGCGACAGGTTCACCGAGCGTGCGAGGTCGGCGTTGGTGATGCGCGCATTCTCCTGAAGGCTGTTGAGAATGCCAATGTCGGTACGGTCCAGTTTGCGCATGAGACAAAACCACCTGTTTTTTATGTTTATGCAGATTTTCTATCTGCAAATCGTCTCCAGCGCAACGAAACAGAGAGAAATATTCTTCTGGCCCGGGCCTATGATTGTTGTAGGACAAGATTTCTTTCACCCAAGAATGATTGCCAGCTCACTACAAGAAATTCACAAGATCGAGCGTAGAAGCCATGACCCAAGCGTATGAACCGCTGCGTCTGCACGTCCCTGAACCCTCGGGCCGCCCAGGCTGCAAAACCGACTTCTCCTACCTGCATCTGACCGATGCCGGCACGGTGCGCAAACCTTCCATTGACGTCGAACCCGCCGACACCGCCGACCTGGCGCGTGGGCTGATTCGGGTGCTCGATGATCAGGGCAACGCCCTCGGCCCCTGGGCTGAAAACGTGCCGGTCGAGATCCTGCGCAAGGGCATGCGCGCCATGCTCAAGACGCGGATCTACGACAACCGCATGGTGGTCGCCCAGCGCCAGAAAAAAATGTCGTTCTACATGCAGAGCCTTGGCGAAGAAGCCATCGGCAGTGCTCAGGCCCTGGCCTTGAATATCGACGACATGTGCTTCCCGACCTACCGCCAGCAAAGCATCCTGATGGCCCGCGAAGTGCCGCTGGTCGACCTGATCTGCCAACTGCTGTCCAACGAGCGCGATCCACTCAAGGGCCGGCAGTTGCCGATCATGTACTCGGTCAAGGACGCCGGTTTCTTCACCATCTCCGGCAACCTCGCGACTCAATTCATTCAGGCCGTCGGCTGGGGCATGGCCTCGGCGATCAAGGGCGACACGAAAATCGCCTCGGCCTGGATCGGTGACGGCGCCACCGCCGAATCGGACTTCCACACCGCCCTCACCTTCGCTCACGTTTACCGCGCGCCGGTGATCCTCAACGTGGTCAACAACCAGTGGGCGATCTCGACCTTCCAGGCCATCGCCGGGGGTGAAGCCACCACTTTCGCCGGACGCGGCGTCGGTTGCGGCATCGCCTCGCTGCGGGTCGATGGCAACGACTTCTACGCGGTCTACGCCGCTTCCGCCTGGGCTGCCGAGCGCGCCCGGCGCAACCTCGGCCCGACCATGATCGAATGGGTCACCTACCGCGCCGGCCCACACTCGACCTCCGACGATCCGTCGAAATACCGGCCTGCCGACGACTGGAGCCACTTCCCGCTGGGCGACCCGATTGCCCGCCTGAAGCAGCACCTGATCAAGGTCGGCCACTGGTCGGAAGAAGAGCACGCCGCCGTCAGCGCCGAGCTCGAAGCCGAAGTGATTGCCGCGCAGAAACAGGCCGAACAGTACGGCACCCTTGCCGGCGGACAGATTCCAAGCGCCGCGACCATGTTCGAAGACGTCTACAAAGAGATGCCGGAGCACTTGAAGCGCCAGCGTCAGCAGTTGGGGATCTGACATGAACGATCACAACAACAATATTCAGTTGGAAACCGCCATGACCACGACCACCATGACCATGATCCAGGCCCTGCGCTCGGCCATGGATGTGATGCTTGAGCGTGACGACAATGTGGTGGTGTTCGGTCAGGACGTCGGCTACTTCGGCGGCGTGTTCCGTTGCACCGAAGGCCTGCAGACCAAGTACGGCACCTCGCGGGTATTCGACGCGCCGATCTCCGAAAGCGGCATCGTCGGTGTTGCGGTGGGCATGGGCGCTTACGGCCTGCGCCCGGTGGCCGAGATTCAGTTCGCCGACTACGTCTACCCGGCTTCCGACCAGATCATTTCCGAAGCGGCGCGCCTACGTTATCGCTCGGCCGGCGAGTTCACCGCGCCGATGACACTGCGCATGCCGTGCGGCGGCGGGATCTACGGCGGCCAGACCCACAGCCAGAGCATCGAGGCGATGTTCACTCAGGTCTGTGGTCTGCGCACCGTGATGCCGTCCAATCCTTATGACGCCAAAGGCCTGCTGATCGCCTCCATCGAAAACGATGATCCGGTGATCTTCCTTGAGCCGAAACGCCTGTACAACGGCCCGTTCGACGGCCACCACGACCGTCCGGTAACCCCGTGGTCGAAACACCCGCAAGCCCAGGTGCCGGACGGTTACTACACCGTGCCGCTGGACGTCGCCGCGATCACTCGTCCGGGCAAGGACGTGACCGTATTGACCTACGGCACCACCGTGTACGTGTCGCAAGTTGCCGCTGAAGAAAGTGGCGTTGACGCCGAAGTCATCGACCTGCGTAGCCTGTGGCCGCTGGATCTGGAAACCATCGTCAAGTCGGTGAAGAAAACCGGTCGCTGCGTGGTGGTGCACGAAGCCACCCGTACCTGCGGTTTTGGCGCCGAGCTGGTGTCGCTGGTGCAAGAGCATTGCTTCCATCACCTGGAAGCGCCGATCGAACGCGTTACCGGTTGGGACACCCCCTACCCGCACGCGCAAGAGTGGGCGTATTTCCCAGGGCCGTCCCGAGTGGGCGCGGCGTTGAAACGGGTCATGGAGGTCTGAATGGGCACGCACGTTATCAAGATGCCGGACATCGGCGAAGGCATCGCAGAAGTCGAACTGTCGCAGTGGCACGTCAAGGTTGGCGATCTGGTGGTTGAAGACCAGGTGCTGGCGGACGTGATGACCGACAAGGCAATGGTCGATATTCCATCGCCGGTGCACGGAAAGGTCATTGCGCTCGGCGGTCAGCCGGGTGAAGTGATGGCGGTCGGCAGTGTGCTGATCAGCATTGAAGTTGAAGGCGCCGGGAATCTGAAAGAGTCCGCCGCGCTAGCACCGGTTGCTGCGCAAGAGCCGCCTGCTGCTCCGAAAGTTGAAACAGTTGCCGAGAGCAAACCTGCCGCTGCTGCTGGGCCGCGCCCGGCACCGGTTTGCCAGGGCCCGATGGTTGCCCGCGAGGCCGATGAACGTCCGCTGGCCTCGCCGGCCGTGCGCAAACATGCGCTGGATCTGGGCATTCAATTGCGTCTGGTGCGCGGTTCCGGCCCGGCCGGTCGTGTGCTGCACGAAGACCTCGAAGCCTATCTGGCGCAAGGTCAGTCGAACGCTTCGGCGCCGGCAGCTGCCGCGTACGCCCAGCGTCACGATGAAGAACATATTCAGGTTATCGGCATGCGCCGCAAGATTGCCCAGCGCATGCAGGACGCCACCCAGCGTGCCGCACACTTCAGCTACGTCGAGGAAATCGACGTTACCGCGATTGAAGAACTGCGCGCGCATCTGAATGAAAAACACGGCGCCAGCCGGGGCAAGTTGACCTTGCTGCCGTTCCTGGTCCGCGCACTGGTCGTCGCCCTGCGTGACTTCCCGCAGATGAACGCCCGTTACGACGACGAAGCCCAGGTCATCACCCGCCTCGGCGCAGTGCATGTCGGTGTCGCCACGCAAAGCGATGTCGGCCTGATGGTGCCGGTGGTGCGTCACGCCGAAGCGCGCAGCCTGTGGGACAGCGCCGCGGAAATCTCGCGTCTGGCTAACGCCGCACGCACTGGCAAGGCCAGCCGCGACGAATTGTCTGGTTCGACCATCACCCTGACCAGCCTCGGTGCGCTGGGCGGCATCGTCAGCACCCCGGTGCTGAACCTGCCGGAAGTGGCTATCGTCGGCGTGAACAAAATCGTCGAACGGCCGATGGTCATCAAGGGCCAGGTGGTGATCCGCAAGATGATGAACCTCTCCAGCTCCTTCGATCACCGCGTGGTCGACGGCATGGACGCGGCGCTCTTCATCCAGGCCATTCGTGGCTTGATCGAACAACCCGCAACCCTGTTTGTGGAGTGACGCCATGCAAACCTTGAACACCACGCTGCTGATCATCGGCGGCGGCCCCGGCGGTTACGTCACGGCAATTCGCGCCGGACAACTGGGCATTTCGACGATTCTGGTCGAAGGCCAATCGCTGGGTGGCACTTGCCTGAACATCGGCTGCATTCCGTCCAAAGCGTTGATTCACGTGGCCGAGCAGTTTCACCAGACACAACATCACAGTCAGCATTCTGCGTTGGGTATCAGCGTTTCGGCGCCGAGTCTCGACATCGGCAAAAGCGTCGAGTGGAAGGACGGCATCGTCGATCGCCTGACCACCGGCGTCGCCGCACTGCTGAAAAAGAACAAGGTCCAGGTCATCAATGGCTGGGCCAAAGTCATCGACGGCAAAACCGTGGAAGTCGGCGATACGCGGATTCAGTGCGAGCATCTGGTGCTGGCCACCGGTTCGACCAGCGTCAACCTGCCGATCCTGCCAATCGGCGGGCCGATCATCTCCTCCACCGAAGCGCTGTCGCCGAAGTCCGTGCCCAAACGTCTGGTGGTGGTGGGCGGCGGTTACATCGGTCTGGAGCTGGGCATTGCTTACCGCAAGCTCGGCGCCGAGGTCAGCGTGGTCGAGGCGCAGGATCGTATCCTGCCGGCCTACGATGCCGAGCTGACCCAACCGGTCCACGAAGCACTGAAGCAACTGGGCGTGAAGCTCTATCTCAAGCACAGCGTGCTGGGTTTCGACGGCACCTTGCAGGTGCGTGAGCCGAACGGCGACACCCTCAATCTGGAAACCGATCAGGTGCTGGTGGCAGTCGGGCGCAAGCCGAATACGCAGGGCTGGAACCTTGAAGCGCTGAACCTGGACATGAACGGCTCGGCGATCAAGATCGACAGCCGCTGCCAGACCAGCATGCGCAACGTCTACGCCATCGGCGACCTCAGCGGCGAGCCGATGCTCGCCCATCGCGCCATGGCTCAGGGCGAAATGGTTGCCGAGCTGATCAGCGGCAAATCCCGCGAATTCAACCCGACCGCCATCGCCGCCGTGTGCTTTACCGACCCGGAACTGGTGGTGGTCGGCCAGACCCCGGACGAAGCCAAGGCTGCCGGGCTGGACTGCATCGTTTCCAGCTTCCCGTTCGCTGCCAATGGCCGGGCGATGACCCTGGAATCAAAAAGCGGCTTCGTGCGGGTGGTCGCGCGGCGCGACAATCATGTGATTGTCGGCTGGCAGGCGGTCGGGGTTGGCGTGTCGGAGTTGTCGACCGCGTTCGCGCAAAGCCTGGAAATGGGTGCGCGCCTGGAAGACATTGGCGGCACTATTCATGCGCATCCGACCCTGGGTGAAGCGGTGCAGGAAGCGGCGTTGCGTGCTTTGGGGCATGCGTTGCACCTGTGATGGTGGGTGGCTGTAATGGCCCCTTCGCGAGCAGGCTCGCTCCCACAATGGGAATGCATTTCAAATGTGGGAGCGAGCCTGCTCGCGAATTCTCAGGCGCAACCGGAATTATCTGTCTGTCATCCGATAGTCCGGGCTGCGAAACCGCTCAAGAATGAAGTATTGTTGTGCCCATCCAAAAAAACGTCAGAAGCCTTGAACCGTTTCGACGGTTGTTCAGTGATAGAGGGTGTCATGGGTAACGAGAGCATCAATTGGGACAAGCTGGGTTTTGACTACATCAAGACCGACAAACGCTATCTGTCGTACTTTCGCAATGGCGAATGGGACAAAGGCACCCTGACCGAAGACAACGTGCTGCACATCAGCGAAGGCTCGACTGCCCTTCACTATGGCCAGCAGTGCTTCGAAGGCCTGAAGGCCTATCGTTGCAAGGACGGCTCGATCAACCTGTTCCGTCCCGACCAGAACGCCGCGCGCATGCAACGCAGCTGCGCCCGCCTGCTGATGCCGCACGTGTCGACCGAGCAGTTCATCGAAGCGTGCAAGGAAGTGGTTCGCGCCAACGAGCGCTTCATTCCGCCGTACGGCACCGGCGGCGCGTTGTACCTGCGTCCATTCGTGATCGGCGTGGGTGACAACATTGGCGTGCGTACCGCGCCGGAGTTCATCTTCTCGGTATTCGCGATCCCGGTCGGCGCCTACTTCAAGGGCGGCCTGACCCCACACAACTTCCAGATCTCCAGCTTCGACCGCGCCGCCCCACAAGGCACTGGTGCAGCCAAGGTCGGTGGCAACTATGCCGCCAGCCTGATGCCGGGCTCCCAGGCGAAGAAAGCGCACTTCGCCGACGCCATCTACCTGGATCCGCTGACCCACAAGAAGATCGAGGAAGTCGGTTCGGCCAACTTCTTCGGGATCACCCACGACAACAAGTTCATCACCCCGAACTCGCCGTCGGTCCTGCCAGGCATCACCCGTCTGTCGCTGATCGAACTGGCGAAAACCCGTCTGGGTCTGGAAGTGATTGAAGGCGACGTGCTGATCGACAAACTGTCGGACTTCAAGGAAGCCGGCGCCTGCGGCACCGCGGCGGTGATCACCCCGATCGGCGGTATCAGTTACAACGACCACCTTCACGTGTTTCACAGCGAAACCGAAGTCGGCCCGGTCACCCAGAAACTCTACAAAGAGCTGACTGGCGTGCAGACCGGCGACATCGAAGCGCCAGCGGGCTGGATCGTCAAGGTTTGATCTGACGGCTGCTTAGGCACAAAAGCCCCCATCGAGTGATCGATGAGGGCTTTTTCATGGACGCTGTTGCTGTAGCCAGTCAATGAACACTTCGGTGTGCGCCGACGCTTGCGGGGCAACGCCGTAGTAATAGCGTGGCAGCGGCATGCGCAGATCCGGCAACGGACAGATCAGGCGACCACTCGACAAATGCGTGCCGAGCAAAGTGGTTGGACACAGCGCGATGCCCTCGCCCGCCACGGCCGCTTCCAGCACCCGGTGCATGTAATCAAACTGACGGATCACCTGAGTGCTGCTCTGACTCTGGCCAAAATGCCTCGCCCAGTGGTGCCAGTCTTCACGCCGCGCCCTGACGGTCAGCAAGGTATGCGCACTGAGGCCGGCGAGATTTGTCAGCGGCAGTCGCTCAATCAATGCCGGCGCCGCGACCATGACCAATTCATCCTCGAACAACGCGTGCGCCTCCAGCGTCGGCGCCCAATCGTCACGGCCCCGGCGGATGACAATGTCGAAATCGTCGCGGGCCGGATTCGGCGACTGGGTCTGCGTGACGACCTGGGTGTCGATGTGCGGATGCTGCACCGAAAAGTCCGCCAAACGAGGCGTCAGCCATAACAGGGCGAAGGACGGCCGGACATTGATCGTGATCGTCGGCCGCGCTGCCTGTCGCCTCAACTCGGCAGCGGCGTCGGCAATCTGCGCCAGACCGGCGCTGACTTGCTGATAAAAAAGCTCACCCGCCGGCGTCAGCAGCGACTGCCTGATGCGCCGCTCAAACAACAAAACGCCCAGATGTTCTTCAAGCAATTTGACGTGGCGGCTGACCGCACTATGGCTGACATGCAGCTCGTCGGCCGCCAGGCTGAAACTCTGATGACGAGCAGCCACAGCGAAGGCGCGAACCGCATTGAGCGGGGGAAGTGAATTTTTCATGGGTCTAATTTAGTCACATATGCACTGCATTTAAAGCGTTTGTCAGCGCGTTGCCGCCACGCCAATCTGCCCGCACGCAGACACGCGATTCGACGGAGCAACATCATGCACAGCTACGGACTCTTTGTATTGTTCGCCGCCCTGACCATTTTGAGCCCCGGCCCGGGCGTGGTGCTGACCCTGTCCAACGCCGTGCGCCTGGGCTGGACCGGCGCAGTACCCGGCATTCTAGGGATCGCCTCGGGCGCTTTCGTGGTGGCAGCCCTCAGCGCCACCAGCGTCGGCTTGATCCTCAGCGCCTCGGCCGAGGCGTTTTCCGTGCTGAAATACGCCGGAGCTGCGTACCTGTTGTATCTGGGCTTCAAGAGCTGGCGTTCAGATCGTTTCCGTACCCTGCAGCAAGTTCGCCCTTCTCGTCCGGGCTACCGTTTTCTCGAAGCCGCGTCCCTGCAGTTTCTCAATCCGAAAGCGATCTTCTTCTTTCTGGCCGTATTCCCGCAGTTCATCGACACTGAACAGGCTTTTTACCCGCAGTTCTTCAAACTGGTGGCCTCTTACGCGGTGCTGGTAATTCTGGTGCACGGCAGCTACGCCCTGCTCGCCAATGCGGCCAAAGGCTGGCTGTCGAGCCCGAAAGGATCCTGGCTGGCGGCAAAAGTCTCGGGGGTGACCTTTGCCGGTTTTGGTCTGCTGATGGCGTCGGCAACCCGCTGATCGACCTGCTCAGGCTCATCCTGTTTCAAGGCAATCCGCTTGCCGGCTCGCGCGGCAATCCCGCTGGCCTGTCCGTTCTGCTGCTTGCCCGTGCGCGCCTGGGTAATCAGCCCGGGAATCAACTCCCCTTCCGGCAGATTCTTCCAGAACCGTACCGGCAAATGCCCTTGCATGACCTTCTCGTTCAATCGCGCCGGGTTGAAGATGTGGCTGTAGTACGTCAGCCATAGCTCGCCATGCGGGTCATCGACGTTCTGCGCCAGCTGCTGCCATTCCACCGGGCACTGGCGCTGATGAATCAACTGTTCGCCATCGTAATAAACCCCGTCACGCGGCGTGGCGATCAACCAGCGATGCCGGCCCATGCGTCCGATGAAATGTTCGCTGGCACTGTGCAGGATGTCGTGGGCCGGTTCGTGCCACGCGACGTATTGCGGGCCTGGCTGATCCTGCGGGCGTTCGATGAAACGCACGAACGCATGCAAATGGTGGGCTTCGCGCTGCACCTGCTTGATCCGCCGCTGCAACTCGCTGCCGAGCTTGTCGCCGGCCATCATCGCCGTGCGATCGCCATGGCTGACTCGCCACAGCACTTCATACAACAGACTCCAGCGCTGGTCGCCCCGGTAGCGTGCGGCTTGCTCCAGGGTGTCGAGCAGTGCGCGGGGGATGCGTGCCTGAAACGGCCCCTGCCCTTCGGGTACCGAGACGTCACTGGCAAACAGATCGCGCACCCCTTCCGACGCCCAACTCACCAGACTCGGGTCAACTTCATGGCTGAGCAGCCAGCGTGCCTGCTGGCGCCAGGTGTCGAACAGGTCGTCGCAATCGAGATTGATCATCCCCACAACCCCATCTGCTGCGGCTGCGGCCGATCGCGCAGTTGCTGATAGAGCATATGACTGGTGACTTCGGCCTGCTGCGGGTGGTAGTCGCTGGTGATGATGAACGGCTTGGCCTTGGCCAGCACACAGCGCATGCGTGCCACGTCTTCGTAGCGGATGCGTCGTTGCTGGCGCAATTGCACCAGACGCTCGGTAGTGCGCAGGCCGATGCCCGGAATACGCGCGATCAACGACGGCTCGGCACGATTCAGGTCCAGCGGAAACACTTCGCGATTCTGCAGTGCCCAAGCCAGTTTCGGGTCGATGTCCAGCGCCAGATTACCCGGGCCCTTGAGCAATTCATCAGCGTTGTAGCCGTAGCTGCGCAAGAGGAAATCGGCTTGATACAGACGGTGTTCGCGCATCAGCGGTGGCGCGGCCAGTGGCACGCTTTTCGGGCTGTCGGGAATCGGGCTGAAGGCCGAATAGTAGACGCGCCGCAAGCGGTAATTGCCATACAGCGACTGAGCGCTGTGCAGGATCGTGCTGTCGTCGGTGTCGTCGGCGCCGACGATCATTTGCGTACTTTGCCCGGCGGGGGCGAACTTCGCCGAACGCGGTTCGTTGAGCACCGTTTGCACGCCGGTGTAGATGGTGCTCATCGCTTGCTTGATCGAACCGATCTGCTTCTCCGGCGCCAGGGTTTGCAGGCTGGCGTCGGTGGGCAGTTCAATGTTGACGCTGAGGCGATCGGCGTAGCGCCCGGCCTCCTCGATCAATGCCGGATCGGCCTCGGGAATGGTCTTGAGGTGAATGTAGCCCCGAAACTCGTGCTGCTCGCGCAACAGTTTCGCCACGCGCACCAGTTGTTCCATGGTGTAGTCCGCCGAACGGATGATCCCCGAACTGAGAAACAGCCCGCTGACGCAGTTGCGCCGGTAGAAATCCAGGGTCAGCGTCACCACTTCCTCGGGGGTGAAACGTGCACGCGGCACATCGCTGGAGCGGCGGTTGACGCAATATTGGCAGTCGTAGAGACAGAAATTGGTCAGGAGGATTTTCAGCAGCGACACGCAACGGCCGTCCGGCGTGTAGCTGTGGCAGATGCCCATGCCATCGGTCGAGCCCAACCCGCTCTTGCCTTCGGAGCTGCGCTTGGGCGCACCGCTGCTGGCGCAGGAGGCGTCGTACTTGGCGGCGTCGGCGAGAATGCTGAGCTTGTCGATGATTTGCATGGCGAAGACTCGATACTGGTTATGCGTACAGTATCGAGTCTGTTGGATTGGCACAAGGTGCAAAACCGGATCAAAAGATCGCAGCCTTCGGCAGCTCCTACAGGGATTGGGCAGGGTCGAGAATTATCGGGTGTACGCGATTACTGTAGGACCTGCCGCAGGCTGCGATCTTTTGACCTTCGCGTCTAACGGCAACTCAAGACCAAACCGCATACCCATTTCCTTGCGCCCCGCCACGGTCAGTGCTAACGCCCGACTATCAAGATCCTGCGTCACCCACTTGCGTTTCAACGCCATCTGCAACAACGCCGCCCCCAACGAACCGCCCAGATGCGGCCGGCGCATGCTCCAGTCCAGGCACGGGCAAGCAAACTTGCGGCGCAAGGTACTCAAGTCCTGCACCTCAATCCCCAAGCTCGCAAACAACGCGTCGCCGGTGCCGCTCAAGCGATAAGCCCGCTCATCGGTTTCCACCAGCCACCCCGCCTCAAGCATACGGTCGTGGAGCAACACCGCCAGCGTGCCGGCCATGTGGTCGTAGCAGGTACGAGCGAATTGCAGGCGATCCGGGGTGTGCGGTTTGAAGATCGGCGCGGCGTTCTGGCCGATCACCATCAACGCTTCCAGCGCCTGAGCCACGCGCTGATCGGCGAGGTTGTAATAACGATGGCGGCCCTGCACATGCAGGCGCACCAGTGCCAGATCCTTGAGCTTGGCCAGATGTGCACTGGCGGTGGAGGCGCTGACTTCCGCCACGGCCGCTAATTCAGTGCTGGTGCGGGCGTGGCCGTCCATCAGCGAGCAGAGAATTTTCGTGCGTGCCGGTTCGGCGATGGCGGCCGCCACCTGCGAAACGCCGATGTCTTGATGTTCTGCGTGCATATTTCGCTCCCCGACGAATCGTCGCCGCTGCGAACTGAAGATACTCGCATCACTTTCCCGACGACAAGGCTGTGAACCATGGACCCGATCATCGCTGCGACGCATGCCGATCCATACCCCTACTACGCCAAACTGCGCGCCGAGGGCGGACTGACCTTTGATCATGGATTGAAGCTATGGGTCGCCAGCAGCGCCCGAGCGGTGCGTGCGGTGCTGACGCATGCCGATTGTCGGGTGCGACCGTTGCAGGAACCGGTGCCCAAGGCGATTGCCTCGGGGCTGGCCGGCAAGGTGTTCGGGCAGTTGATGCGGATGAACGATGGCGAACGTCAGCGCTGTCCGCGTGCGGCAATCGAGCCGTCTCTGCAGTTGATAGATGACGAGCAAGTACGCGCACTGGTGGCCGCGCGTCTGATTACGGCGGACGCCGACGGCTTATATAAGGCGATGTTTCGCGGCCCGGTGTGCGTGGTCGCGGCGCTGCTCGGCTTCACCCCGGCGCAAGGCCGGGCGATCAGTGAACTGACCGCGGATTTCGTCGCCTGCCTGTCGCCGCTGAGCAATGACCTGCAACTGGCGGCGGCGCATGCGGCGGCGGAGCAATTGCACGGCTATTTCATCGAGTTGCTGGCCGAAGCCGATAGCGAGTTGCTCAAGGCGATCGAGCAGCGATTTGCAGGAGACGAAGAAACCCTGATCGCCAACCTGATCGGTCTCTGTTCGCAGACGTTCGAGGCCAGTGCGGGACTGATCGGCAATGCACTGATTGCGCTGCGACGTCAGCCCGAATTGCGCCATGCCTCAGTGGACGCACTGTTGGCCGAGGTTCAGCGCTTTGATCCGCCAGTGCAGAACACTCGGCGCTTTGTCGCGCAGACTTGCGAGATCGATGGCGTGCGGCTCGAGGCCGGAGAGGTGATTCTGGTGCTGCTGGCCTCGGCCAACCGCGATCCTTTGTTGAATGCAGAGCCCGAGCGGTTTCTGCTGGATCGCCCTGACCGGCGCAGTTTCAGCTTTGGCAGCGGCCGGCATCAGTGTCCGGGGCAGACGCTGGCGTTGAACATTGCCGCTGCGACTGTCAGAGAAATCCTTGATCAGGGTGTGAATCTGCAACAACTGACGTGGCATTACCGCCCATCGCTCAATGGGCGGATTCCACTGTTCAGCGCGGCACAGCCTTAGGCACGGTACATCTACTTCCCCCAGGCCCCACCACTGCACTGGGCGTGAAAGCCGCTCGGATTCTCAGGCTTACGAGAGGCGGTCATTACTGCATCCGCCTCAATCCTCCCGCGTCAAAACCTCCAACAATTCAATCTCAAACACCAGATTCGAATTCGGCGGAATCTTGCCCATCGTCCGCTCGCCGTACCCCAAATGCGCCGGCACCAGCAGTCTGCGCTTGCCGCCCACTTGCATGCCCATCAGCCCCTGATCCCAACCCTTGATCACCCGGCCCGTGCCAATCACGCACTGGAAAGGTTTGCCTCGGCTGTGGGAAGAATCAAACTCGCTGCCGTCTTCCAGCCAGCCTGTGTAATGGGTGGTAATCAGCGCGCCTTTGACGGCAGCCTTGCCCTCGCCCACCTGGAGATCGATTACCTGCAGTTCATCATTCATGACATTCACTCAATCGCTTAACTGGCGGGCGTTTTCCCAGAAATGGCAGCTGTTCGCAACTCATTAACCAATGATTGGCGGTTTATCGAGTGGAAACACTCAATCAGGAGGCAAGCCAAACACAACGCCATTGAAAGTATGGGTGCAACACTGGCAATGGGGTTTCATCTCCTCGGCCTTCAAGTCCGGGTTGACGATTTGCAGACGCTTTTGCTCATCGACGTACAGGCCATTGAAGTAGCTCGACTCACCCAGTCGCACAATGTCCTCGCGATCATCTTCATGGATGGACACCATCCAGAACACTGGCTCCGGACGATCAAGGCGCGCCAGCGCCTCACTGTAAATCTCATCCCAGTTACCTCCGACGCGAGATAACAGAAAGCGAAATAATGGCGTGTAATCGTAGCCGTGATGCTTGATTCCATGCATCGAACCCCGCGTCGCCTCGCTACGCCTCTCGGCTTTGGTATTACGCTCATTCCGATAGTGACTGCCCTGATTGTTGCGCCAGACATTGTGAGCAGTGGTATTTACTTTGCGATAAAGCGGTTTCTTTTCCAACGATTGCTCCTGACATCCAGTCACTCGAAACGCCCTTCGCGTTTTACCCGAATAGCGCCCGAATGCAATCGACCGTCCATGGCCAATTGTTACCGAAGTGCTTAACGCTCGACAGGTTGCATCTCGACAATGGTGCCATTGGTGATCATGACCATCACGTACTTGTCATTGATCTGCACCCACTGCGCCTGATCGACCGGCGCTTTCAAGCCCTTCTGTTTCCAGTTTTTCAACGCTTTGTCGCTGCGCTGATAAATGTCTGGAGCCCGGTCGTTGACCTTCAATTCGCGGTCGCTGGTCGGCGACTGGACCGTGGGTTCGCTTGAGGTTTGCGCCGCTTGAACAAGTGGGCTGATCCCGGCAATGCCGGCGACCAGGGCCAGGCTGGCGATTAGGGTTTTGCTGTTCATCGGTGAACCTCCTTCAGATGTGTGATACCTGAACTCCGACTGCGGAGGACTGGAATCATTCCTTGTTTTTGCGTGGACTGGCCAGGGATTGTAGTTATCTGTGAGGCCGCTATCGCTGGCAAGTCAGCTCCCACAGGTTTGCTTGGTGTTGCAGGGACAGCGGGTACACCGCAAAAACTGTCGGAGCTGGCTTGCCAGCGATGACATCGGTACATGCAGCATTTTCATTACCTGAACCACCGCTTTCGCGAGCAGGCTCGCTCCCACAGGAAGTGGTGTTTCAGGGGATTGATCCGCTTTGCGCATCAATCCATGCCAACAATGCAATTAACATCCTGTTACAGCTGCGCGACCATCCGCCGCAATAACAACCGTGCGCCGCTTCCACGTCGCGCACGTCATAAAAGCGGTGGAGATTTTTCTATGACAGCCTCAATCCCACACGGCGGCTCGCGGGCCGGCGCCATTTTCCGGGTCACCTCGGGCAACTTCCTCGAACAGTTCGACTTCTTTCTGTTCGGCTTCTACGCCACGCAGATCGCGGCGGTGTTCTTCCCGGCGAGCAGTGAGTTCGCTTCCCTGATGATGACCTTTGCCGTATTCGGTGCAGGCTTTCTGATGCGTCCGCTGGGCGCCATCGTGCTGGGTGCGTACATCGATGACGTCGGTCGGCGCAAAGGGTTGATCGTCACCCTGTCGATCATGGCCAGCGGCACGATCCTGATTGTGCTGGTGCCCGGATACGAGACCATCGGTCTGTTTGCGCCAGCGCTGGTGTTGATCGGACGGCTGTTGCAGGGCTTCTCCGCCGGTGCGGAACTGGGCGGTGTTTCGGTGTACTTGTCGGAAATCGCCACCCCTGGCCGCAAGGGCTTTTTCACCGCTTGGCAGTCCGCCAGTCAGCAAGTGGCGATCATCGTCGCGGCAGCCTTGGGCTATGCGCTGAACGCGTGGATGGCGCCGGATGTGGTTGCCGATTGGGGCTGGCGCATTCCGTTTTTCGTCGGTTGCATGATCGTGCCCTTCATCTTTTTCCTGCGGCGTAACCTGGCGGAAACTGAAGAGTTCGCCGCACGCAAACACCGCCCGAGCATGAAGGAAGTGTTCCGCACGCTTGGCCAGAACTGGGGCGTGGTGCTCGGTGGCATGTTGATGGTCGCGCTGACCACCACCGCGTTCTACCTGATCACCGTGTACGCGCCGACCTTCGGCAAGACCGTGCTGCACCTGAGCACTTCCGATGCGTTGCTGGTGACCTTGCTGGTTGGCGTGTCGAACTTCTTCTGGCTGCCGATTGGCGGCATGTTGTCCGACCGTGTCGGCCGGCGTCCGGTGCTGATCGCCATGGCACTGCTGGCGCTGGCCACCACCTATCCGGCGCTGTCGTACCTGGTGCAGGCGCCGAGCTTCAGTCACATGTTGCTGTCGCTGCTGTGGTTGTCGTTCATCTACGGCATGTACAACGGCGCGATGATTCCAGCGCTGACCGAGATCATGCCGGTTGAAGTGCGAGTAGCCGGTTTCTCCCTCGCCTACAGCCTGGCGACCGCGATTTTCGGCGGTTTCACCCCGGCGATGTCGACCTTCCTGATCCAGTACACCGGCGACAAAGCGGCGCCGGGTTACTGGATGAGCGTCGGCGCACTGTGTGCGTTGTGCGCCACGTTGTACCTCTATCGCCGCGCAGGCGGCCGTTTGCAACCGGTTGCCGCATAAGGAGCAATCACCTTGAAAAAACTGATCAATCTCAGCGCCATCGCCCTCTTCGCGTTCAGCGCTTTGGCCCATGCTGAACAGCTGAACGTGATGACGTCGGGCGGCTTCACCGCCGCGTACAAAATCCTCGGTCCGAAATTCGCGGCCGCGACCGGCAACACCCTCGACACCCAGCTCGGCCCGTCGATGGGCAAGGCGCCGGAAGCGATCCCCAACCGCCTCGCTCGCGGTGAGCACGCCGACGTGGTGATCATGGTCGGCTACGCCCTCGATGACCTGATCAAACAGGGCAAAGTCGACCCGGCCTCGCGGGTCGAACTGGCGGATTCACGGATCGGTCTGGTGGTGCGTGAAGGCGCGCCGAAGCCGGACATCAGCAGCGTCGAAAGCCTGAAGAAAACCCTGCTCGACGCAAAATCGGTGGCCTACTCCGACAGCGCCAGCGGCGTGTACATCGAGAAGGAGTTGTTCAACAAACTCGGTGTCGAGGATCAACTGAAACCGAAAGCGAAGATGATCCCGAAAGTCCCGGTCGGCTCGGTGGTCGCCACCGGCGATTATCAACTGGGCTTCCAGCAAGTCAGCGAATTGCTGCCGGTGCCGGGGGTGAGTTTTGTCGGCAAGATTCCGGAGTCGGTGCAGTCGGTGACGCGCTTCGCCGCCGGCATCCCGGTCGGCGCGCAGCATCCAAAAGAGGCCAAGGCCCTGCTCGACTACCTCGCCGCGCCTGCCGCCCAGGCTGACGTGCAAGCCACCGGGCTGGATTCGGTCAAGCGCTAAGCGTTGGCGGCTGGACTTTCATTTCCACCACCAGCCGCTCCAGTTCCAATGCCGCCGGGGTCAACGTGCGACCCCGGCGCTTGAGGATGCCGACACTGCGCATCACTTGCGGATCGGTCAACGGCACCCGCGTCAGGATCGGATGATCCGGCCCGGGCATCGCCATCAACGGCACCGCCGCCACGCCAAGCCCCGCCTCCACCAGACCAATCATGGTCGTCACATGCCGCGTCTCGCAGATGCTCGGGCGCTGCGGCACCACGCTGCTCAAGGCCTGATCGAGCAGAAAACGGTTGCCGGACGTCTTGTCCAGCGAGATGTAATCCTGCTGATAGAACTCGTCCCAGGTCACGCTGCTGCGTCCGGCCAAAGGGTGATCGCGCCGGCAAGCGACGACATAGCACTCCTGCACAAGCGGTTCGAAATCGACTTTGGCATCCTGCGTGCCCAGAAAACTCAAACCGAAATCCGCCTCGCCGTTGACCACTGCGCTGAGCACATCGTGGGCGCTGGAGTCGAGGACTTTGACCTTGATTCGCGGAAACTGCTGGTGATAGCGAGCGACCACCCGCGGCATGAAGTAGTACGCCGCCGAGGGTACGCAAGCCACGGTGACATGACCGAGTCGGGTCGATGCGACTTCACTGATGCCCAGCAGCGCCACGTCCAGATCATCCAGCAAACGCTCGACGCTGGGCATGAAGCCACGCCCGGCCTGGGTCAGACTGACTTTGCGCGTGGTGCGCTCGAACAGCTTTACGCCGAGGGCGTCTTCAAGCTTCTCGATGCGTCGGCTCAGAGCCGGTTGTGACAGGCGCACGGTGTCGGCGGCCTTGCGGAAACTGCCCTGCTCGACCACGGCGCGAAAGGCTTGCAGGTCGTTGAGGTCGAAGTTGATGGCCATGGCGGACTCGAAAAGATTGATTCGTGAAGGCTATCAATGTAACCAAATGATGCAACTTATTACAGATTTGATGATATCGCCCTAGTGGGAGCGGGCTTGCTCGCTCCCACAGGGTTTTGTGGTGGATTGACGAGCGGCGCAGCCCTTATCCTTGTCACCCCCCGCCGTACCGCTGTCAGGAGTCAACCCATGCCCCATGAAGGCAACCTGTTACAAGCCGCTGTCGTGTTTCTCTTCGCAGCCGTGCTCACCGTGCCACTGGCCAAGCGTCTGCAACTGGGCGCGGTGCTCGGTTATCTGTTGGCGGGGGTGATCATCGGCCCGTCGGTGCTCGGCCTGATTGGCAATCCGCAGAGCGTTGCGCATATTTCCGAACTGGGCGTGGTGTTGCTGTTGTTCATCATCGGCCTTGAGCTGTCACCCCGTCGCTTGTGGGTGATGCGCAAGTCGGTGTTCGGCGTAGGTCTGGCGCAGGTGCTGCTGACGGCGGCAGTGATCGGCGTGCTGGCGCTGTACGTGTTCGGACAGCCGCTGAACAGTGCGATTGTGCTCGGCCTTGGTCTGGCGCTGTCGTCCACCGCATTCGGCCTGCAAAGCCTGGCCGAGCGCAAGGAACTGACCAGCCCCCACGGGCGACTGGCGTTTGCGATTCTGCTGTTTCAGGACATCGCCGCGATCCCGTTGATCGCGCTGGTGCCGATGCTCGCCGGCAGCGCCCACGCCAGCAGCAACGCGGAAAGCCTGAACCACGGTTTGCAAGTGCTCGGCGGGATCGCCGTGGTGGTAGTCGGTGGACGTTATCTGCTACGCCCGGTATTTCGCGTAGTGGCGAAAACCGGTCTGCCGGAGGTCTCCACCGCCACCGCATTGCTGGTGGTGATCGGTACGGCGTGGCTGATGGATCTGGTCGGCGTGTCGATGGCCCTCGGGGCTTTCCTCGCCGGCCTGCTGCTGGCGGACTCGGAGTATCGCCATGAACTGGAAGCGCAGATCGAGCCGTTCAAAGGCCTGCTGCTCGGGCTGTTTTTCATCAGCGTCGGCATGGGCGCCAACCTGAGTCTGCTGCTGAGTGCGCCGATCACTGTGCTGGGCCTGACGCTGCTGCTGATCGGCTTGAAGTTGCCGCTGCTGTTTGTGGTCGGGCGTCTGGCCGGTGGGCTGACCAAAGTCAGTGCGATTCGCCTGGGTATCGTGCTCGCCGCCGGCGGTGAATTTGCCTTTGTGGTGTTCAAGATCGGGCGCGATCAGGGCCTGTTCGAACCGCGCCTGTATGACTTGCTGGTGCTGACCATCACTCTGTCGATGGCGTTAACGCCGTTGCTGCTGTTGATCTGTGCACGATTGGTCAGCCCGAAAGTGCAGCCAGTGGAGGTGCCGGAGAAATTCCGCGAAATCGACACCGAGGCACCGCGCGTGGTGATTGCCGGCATGGGCCGGATGGGCCAGATCGTGGCGCGGATTCTGCGGGCGCAGAACATCAAGTTCGTGGCGCTGGACACCTCGGTGGAAACCATCGAATTGTCGCGCAGTTTTGGCGGCGTGCCGGTGTTCTACGGCGACCCGATGCGCCCGGAAATCCTCAATGCGGCGAAGGTTGGCGAGGCGGAGTATTTCGTGATTGCCACGGATGATCCGGAGACCAACATCAAGACTGCCGAGATCGTGCGCAAGCTGTATCCGCACATGAAGATCATCGCTCGCGCACGTAATCGTCAGCACGTGCACCGCCTGGTCGATGTCGGCGCCGAAGCGATTCGCGAGACCTATTACTCCAGCCTGGAAATGAGCCGCCGTACCCTGGTCGGCCTCGGTCTGACCCAGGCCCAGGCCGATGCGCGGATCAAGCGTTTCAAACACCATGACGAACAGGTGCTGGAAGCCCAGCACGCGGTCTACGACGACGCGGCCAAAGTCCTGCAAACCGCCCAGGAAGCCCGAGCGGAACTGGCGCGGTTGTTCGAGTCGGATCAACTGGAAGAGGAAGCTCGCAAAGTCTGATCTCCTTGCACAGATCCAAGCTTCAGGCCTGCTGCACTGACGCCTTCGCGGGCAAGCCCGCTCCCACAGGTTTTGTGAACGACCGAAAACCCTGTAGGAGCTGCCGCAGGCTGCGATCTTTTGATCTTGATCTTAAAAAAACAAAATCAAAAGATCGCAGCCTGCGGCAGCTCCTACAGGGGATTGGATCAGGCCAGCTCTAATTCACGTTCTTGCTTGACCGGCGTCACCTCAAACCGATCCGCCAGGAACGGTGTGATATCCAGCGGCAGCGCCTCCTGATTGACCAGTTTGTCCAGCAGCACGCCGGTGATCGCTGAGGTCAGAATACCGGTGCGGAAGTGTCCGCAGGCATTCAGGTAACCCTCCACCCCACGCATCGGCCCGAGGATCGGCAGCTCATCCGGCGAGCCCGGACGCAATCCGGCCCAGGTGCGCTTTAGATTGACGTCCTTGAGTTCCGGCAGGCACCGCACCGCGCCCTGCACCAGTCCGGCGATTTCCGGGTAGGTGGTGGTGACGTCGAAGCCTTTGTCTTCGGTGGTGCTGCCGATCAGGATTTCTCCGTTGTCCTTCTGCGCCACATAGCAATCGCTGGTAGTCAGGCAGCCGTTGAGGATTTTCGGCATGCGCTCGGTCAGCAGGATCTGGCCCTTGACCGGTTTCACCGGAATCCGCACACCGGTGGCCCACTCGCTCAAATCCGCCGCCCAGGCGCCGCCAGCGTTGATCAGCGTCTTGCAGTGGAACACGCCCTCCTCGGCCGTCTGCACGCCAGTCACGCGGCTGCCGTGGTGCAACACACCGGTGACGTTGGTGTTGACGAAGATATCGACGCCATTCTGCCGCGCGCCTTCCATGTAGGCATCGGCGAGACGGAACGGGCTGACCTGGTGATCGCAGAGAAACTCCAGCGCGCCGCGCGCCTCGTGGCTGACGCTCGGCTCAGCCTCGCGCAGCGCGGCCTGATCGAGCCAGCGCACCTGATCGGCCAGATGCGGAATGCAACTGACGATGTGCTCGGCGTAGAGCCGGTCTTCGTCGTCATAGATGACGAACTTCAGCCCGGTCTTTTCGAACTTGAAATCCATCCCGTGCCTGTCCTTCAGCTCGCGATGCAGCGCCGGGTACAGCGCATTGGACTGCAAGGCGAAATCGAAGAAGGACTCCGGCAGGATGTGCGGCGTAGTGGCGTCCACCGCGACCGCCGCGCCCTGGGTTTCGCGCTTGCGGTTGGCCGACATCATGCGGAAGAAAATCACCCCGCAGCCCAGCCCCACCGACTCACCGATGGCCCACAAGCCTCCGGCCGAAGCGCGGGTCGCGTTGCCCGGGCGCTTGGCGTCGATCACCGCCACCTTGAGGCCCTGGCGCTTGGACAATTGATAGGCGCAGGACGCCCCGATCACGCCGCCGCCGGCAATGATCACGTCATAGAACTTACTCATGGGATGCGGCCTCCGTGCCGACGGACTGGAACGCGGAAAAAGGGATCGGATCAATCGGGAAGCGCGGACGCAGCCAGCCGACGTCCTTGCGCCCGGTGGCCTGACGCAGACGGTCGCTGCAGTAGCCGACACACATCCGCCCCTGACAATCGCCCATGCTGACGCGGGTGCGCATTTTCAGGCTGGCGATGTCTTGCACACCCTGCTCCAGTGCCAGATCGATGTCCGCGCGGGTGGCGTGTTCGCAGCGGCAGATCACGGTGTCGGCGGCCGGCAAAGCGGTCTGGCCGACACCGCGTTCGGTGTAACGGTCGACGGCCGCACGGAAGCGCACGATTGATTTGAGTTTGCCCAGATAACGATCGCGCCGTACCCGTGCCAGTTCTTCTTCGATCACCCCGCGTTGCAGGAGGATCGAGGTGGCGGCGATCTTGCCGGCAAGCATCGCCGCTTCACCGCCGCGAATCCCGCCCATGTCACCGGCCAGATGCACGTGCGGCTCGTTGCTTTGCTGCCAGTTGTTCGAATTGGCGCGCAGGTAACCGTCGTCGCTGAAACCGTGATCGAGGCCCATCTGCTGACTGAGCTGGGTGCGCGGAATGAAGCCGTAACCGACCGCCAGGGTCTGCGCTTCAAAGCGCTCGATGCGCGTCAGATCAGGCTCCCAACTGGCCGAGTACGGCGCGACAGTGACGCTTTTCAGCTCGCCGTCGCCGTGGGCTTCGACCACGCCCCAGCCGTAGTTCATCGGGATGCCGTGCAGTTTAAGGTAAGCAAGCATGCTCAAACCGTCGAGGAACAGCTGCGGCTTGTTCAGCAACGCCAGGCTTTCGCGGGCGATCTTGCCGAAGGCGCAGGCTTCGTACACGCCCGCGACCTTGACGCCGGACGCGTGCAGCTGCGTTGCCACCAGTGGCAGCAGCGGCCCGGTGCCGGCGATGATCACCGGCCCTTGCGGCTTGACCACGCCACTTTTGATTTGCAGTTGCAGGCCGCCGAGCATGATCACCCCCGGCAGGGTCCAGCCGGGGAACGGCACGCTGCGTTCGTGGCAACCGGCGGCCAGCAGCAATTGCGGATATTCGATCTCGTGCAGCTGCTCGTCGCCGTCGAGCACCACCAGCGCGCGGGTGCCTTCGGCGCCGACCACGCGATGATTGAGGCGCACGTCGATCAACCCGGACTGTTCCTGGAAATCACCGTGCAGTTTGCTCAGGGCTTCGGAATAGCGCGGCCCCAGATAATCCAGTTGCACGCCGTCGCGCAGTGGCCCGCGATAGACCACGCCACCAAGACGCGAGGCCTCTTCGAGCAAGGTGCAGCGCACCCCATGACGCGCCAGCTCGATGGCCGCCGCCATTCCCGCCGGGCCACCGCCGACGATCACCGGTTGCAGGCTCATACGACCTCCTGCTCGTTGATGCGGTTGACCTGGGTTTCGATCTGCATGCCGTCGCGCACCACGGTCTGACAGGCACGGCGCTTGTGGCGGCCGTTGATCTTCACCAGGCAGCACTGGCACACACCCATGCCGCAGTAGGCGCCGCTGATCTGGCCATGGTCGTTGCGTGCGACCTGGCGCACGCCAAGGGACTGGATAACGCTCAGGACGGTTTCGCCAATGGCCGCCGTCACCGGTTGACCATTGATGTGGACGGTCATATCCGCCTGGGTCAGGGGCTGGATATCGAAAGTGCGTTCTAGGCAGTGCATTACGAAGTTCATCCGTGAAAAGGTTCAGGGGGAAGGTATTGCGTCAGCTCCTTGCTGCTCTACACCGTGCGGCCCGTTTAATTGTTCGATTACAGGCGGGCTCGCGGGTACTTCGTCAGCGCAGCAAAGTGCGCGTGAAGCACTGTAGTTCAAACCTCAGCGAAGGCCTGGAACATTTACGTTAGGGGAAGTTACAAACGCGAATATTGATCCAGGCCAGTGAAAGCGGTCGGATTGTTCAACGATTCGGTTGAAGAAGACGAATGGTGCACGCCAGAAAGCAAAAAGCCGCTTTCACCGTGAAGTGAAAGCGGCCGAGGCATGGGCCTCAATGGAGCATTGGAATCAGTGTACGAACAGGGCGATCAGGATGATGATCGGGATTGGCACACCGAGGAAAAACAGTAATAGAGAGCGCATGGTGATTCTCCTTGTTAACGGACTGGAGGCAGAGTGGTCGTGGTGGCGTAGGTCTCGACTTCAACGTACTCGACCGCATCCCGGCGACGACCGCCGAAGGTGGCTGCGAGACTGGCGAAGAACGCACCGGCCAGCAACGCGATGAACATCCACAGCGAGGTCCAGGCAGCAACTTTCGCAGCGGTGTCGGCAGCCTGTTGGGCTTTGACTTTGGCGTCGGCGATGGCCTTCTGAGTGCGGGCATACACTTCATCGACACGCTTCTCGGCGTCGGCCTGGCTCAGATTGGTTCGTTGTGCGACAAGTTGCGCGAGGTAGGTACGGTCTTCTGGACTGAGTTGGCCGTTGGCCAGGCTCTGGGCGAAGATCCGCGCTACGGCGCCATGGGCGGCATCATCACTGACCGATGCTGGACGGTCATCGCGGAACAGATTGTCGATGTAGTAACCGTACTGATTGCTGTCGGTGTTGGCCGCTGCGCTACCGGCAGCCTGAGTCGCGGCTGCCGCTGCGCCACCGGCGACACTGGCACCGGCCTGCACACCGCCACTGATCACACTGCTGACCGAGCCGACTACCAATACTGCGGTGACCAGCGTGGCCACACACCAGGCGAGGAAGCCATGGGCAGTATCACGAAAATACACTTCATCCCCGTGCATGTTGGCCCACTTCACCCGCAGGCGACCGGCGATGTAGCCACCCAGACCGGAGGCGATGATTTGCGTCGCCGCCAGCCAGACAATCGTCGAAATCCCCAGACCCTTGGCGCTGATGCCCTCCCCGGCCCAAGGTGAAACGGCAGAGAATCCCAAACCGAAGCCAAGCAGCACTAAAATCATCGACAGTGCTGCGGCCGCCGCTGCGCCCGCGAAAATCGCGCCCCAGGACACGCCTGACACGTTGCTCGACTCTCCTTCGAAGGCAGGATAAAACCCATCAGAGGATCTATTCATTGTTGTAGTGCTCCAGGCATGAAAAATGGTGTTACAACTCGTCACGAGATGAATTGCAGCGACCGTGCCAGTCGAGAGCCCGAAATAAATTCTTCAATTTCAATGATTTAAAAAGACTGAACTTCTACATTCATTGCAATTTGCAACAATGGACGGAAAGCAGCGGGTTTTATGCATTGACGCCAACGCCGCGAAGCGCCCCGAATTGACGTTTGTGACAGGCTATACATGAAAGTTAATTTAAAGCGCGACGCAAAATACTTGGCAAAATGCAGCCATTCCGTTTGAACCGATCAAGGCCTGCCCTATGACGCGTATTTTGACCATCGAAGACGACGCCGTGACTGCCCGTGAAATCGTTGCCGAACTCAGCAGCCACGGCCTGCAAGTGGATTGGGTCGACAATGGCCGCGAAGGCCTCGACCGCGCCGTCAGCGGCAACTACGACCTGATCACCCTCGACCGCATGCTGCCGGAACTCGATGGCCTGGCGATCGTCACCACCCTGCGCACCATGGGCGTGGCCACGCCGATTCTGATGATCAGCGCGCTCTCCGATGTCGATGAGCGCGTGCGCGGCTTGCGCGCCGGTGGCGATGATTACCTGACCAAACCGTTCGCCACCGACGAGATGGCCGCACGCGTGGAAGTGCTGCTGCGCCGCCAGAACAGCGTTGCCACCCAGGCCACCACGTTGCAGGTCGCCGACCTCGAACTGGATTTGATCAGCCACGAAGCACGTCGCGCCGGGCAGGTCCTGACGCTGCTGCCCACCGAATACAAGCTGCTGGAATTTCTCATGCGCAACAGCGGGCAGATCCTGTCGCGGATGATGATTTTCGAAGAAGTCTGGGGCTATCACTTCGACCCGGGCACCAACCTGATCGACGTACACATCGGTCGTCTGCGCAAGAAGATCGACGCGGCGGGCAATGTTCCGCTGATTCGCACGGTACGGGGCTCGGGTTATGTCATTGCCGAACCCGTCTGACGGCTGGCGCTCCTCCAGCAGCCGCTTGCTGGCGCTGTACAGTTCGCTGTTCGTGGCCTGGAGCGCGATCCTCATGGGGGTCATGTATTTCGAGGTCTCCAGCTATCTCGATAACCTCGCCAAGCATTCGCTGATGCAACGTCAGCATCTGTTTTCGCACTTTCGCGGTGAACAACTGGAAGAAGCGCTCGCCGCCAGCATGACCTTTGACATCCGCGGCATCGACGCCTATGGCCTGTTCGACGCCCAGGGCGTTTACCTCGGCGGTGCCTTGCAGCAACTGCCCGAAGGCCTGCCGCTGGATGGCAAGATCCACACCCTGGATGACTGCGCCGATTCCGATGACCCGACCCTGCCCGCCGACAGCTGCGACGCGGTGGCGACTCAGACCCGCGACGGTCGCTGGCTGGTGTTGTTGCGCGATAACGGTTCGTTGTTCGCCGTGACGCGGATCATTCTGCACGCGTTGTTCTGGGGGGTATCACTGACGATTCTGCCGGGGATTGCCGGTTGGCATCTGCTGCGCCGCCGACCAATGCGCCGCATCCGCGCGATTCAGGACAGCGCCCAGGCGATTGTCGCTGGCGACCTGACCCACCGTTTGCCGCTGTCCAACCGCCGCGACGAACTGGACATGCTCGCCGCCATCGTCAACGCCATGCTCGATCGCATCGAACGGCTGATGCATGAAGTCAAAGGCGTGTGTGACAACATCGCCCACGATTTGCGCACGCCGCTGACGCGTTTGCGCGCGCAGTTGTATCGCATGCAACAGCAGGCTGGTGAGGGTTCGCAGGAAGCGGCGCAACTGGATCTGGTGCTGGCCGAGGCCGATACGCTGATGGCGCGGTTCCGTGGGTTGCTGCGGATTTCCGAGCTGGAAGACCGTCAGCGGCGCTCAGGTTTTGTCGAGCTCGATCCGGTGCAACTGCTGGAAGAACTGCATGAGTTTTACCTGCCACTGGCCGAGGAAGGCGAACTGCTGTTCGTGCTGAACATGCCGGAAACCCTACCACCGCTCAATGGCGACCGGGCGTTGCTGTTCGAGGCGCTGGCCAATCTGTTGAGCAACTCGATCAAGTTCACTCCGGCGGGCGGTACGGTGATTTTGCGTGGTGTGAATGACGGCGGGCACACGCGGATTGAAGTCCACGACTCCGGCCCCGGGATTCCCGAAGCCGAGCGTGAGGCGGTGTTCCAGCGTTTCTATCGGGCCGAGGGTGGACAACCGCAGAGTGGCTTTGGCCTGGGTCTATCGATTGTCGCGGCGATTGTCAGCCTGCATGGCTTCAATCTTGAGGTGGGCAGCAGTGAGCTGGGCGGTGCAAAACTGGTGCTGGATTGTCGGCAGAGTTTGATTTCGCAGTCCTGAGAATCACCGTGCTGCATTGTAGGAGTGAGCCTGCTCGCGATATCGGTGGGTCAGCCAACATAATTGTTGAATGATCGACCGCTATCGCGAGCAGGCTCACTCCTACAATCCGCGATCCTGAAAACAATGTGACCCTCTGTGGGAGCGGGCTTGCTCGCGAAGGCGTCGGGTCAGTCGACATCGTTATTGGATGACCCTCCGCATTCGCGAGCAAGCCCGCTCCCACATTCAGATCTTTGTCAGATCAGGCTGGGTAATTGGCCCGCAGGGCTTGAAGGCCACCCTGATAGATGCCGGTGAACAGCGCCACCACTTCTTCCTCGCTCACGCCTTTGGCGTTGAAGCGTCCCGACCACGTCACTCGAGCGCCCTGCCCTTGAGCTTCAACCTTGATCGTCGCCAGATAGTCAGTCGCCGGGAACGGTGCCTGTTCGATCGAGTAGCTGTAGGTCCTGGCAGCGTTGTCGAACGCTTGCAGACGCTCGATCACCACCGCGCCGTCGGCGGTTTGCAGGGTGCGCACGCGTCCGCCTTCGCTCAGCTCACTCTTGGGAATCAACGGCAGCCAGTCCGGCAGCGTGTTGAAGCCGCCGATCAATTGCCAGACCTGATCGGCCGAAGCCGGGATGTCGATCGTTGCTGATGCAGTTGCCATAAATAAACGCTTCTCCAGAGTCTTCGCGGTTCAGATCGCCATACTGTCGACTACACCGCCATCGACGCGCAAGGCCGCGCCAGTGGTGGCGGAGGAAAACGGCGAAGCGATGTACGTGACCAGATGCGCCACCTCCGCAACGTCGGCCACCCGCTGGATGATCGACGTCGGCCGCGCTCGGCGCACAAACGCATCAGCCTCTTCACGCAGATTACGGCCGGACTCGGCCGCAGCATCCTTGAGCATGTGTTCCACGCCACCGGTAAAGGTCGGCCCCGGCAGGATCGCATTGACCGTCACACCGGTGCCCGCCAGACGCTTGGCCAAGCCATGGGACACCGCAAGGTTGGCGCTTTTGGTCACGCCGTAATTAAGCATGTCGGCCGGGGTCGCCACACCGGATTCCGAGGACAGGAAAATCACCCGTCCCCAGCCCTGCTCGACCATCGCCGGCACGTAATGCCGCGACAGGCGCACGCCGGAAATCACGTTGACCTCGTAGAAACGCGTCCACTCGCTGTCCGGGGTGTCGAAGAAATCCACGGCGTCGAAAATGCCGAGGTTGTTCACCAGAATGTCTGCGCGCGGTTCAGCGGCGAACAGTTTTTCCGCACCTTCGGCAGTGCCCAGGTCGGCCGTCAGACCGCGCAATTGCGCACCCGGCACCTGCTGGCGAATGCTCGCCAGCGCTTGCTCGACCTTGGCCGTATCACGCCCGATCACCACAACCGTGGCTCCGGCCTCGGCCAGTGACTGACTGATGCCCAGACCAATGCCACCCGTGCTGCCGCTGACGATGGCCAGTTTTCCACTCAAGTCGATTTTCATGGGTTCACCTCTTCGATGGGCATTACACGGACAAATAGAAGGAATGGATCAGCGTAGACGCGATGTTGGCCGGATGAAGGCGTTGCCGACCAAAGACTGGTCACGACCGATCCGACGCCTTCGCGAGCAAGCCCGCTCCCACTTGGGATTATCGGTGGATGGAGGCTCTCGGGCTGGCCCGGATCAAGGGTGGGAGTGGGCTTGCTCACGACGGGGCCGGGACATCCGGCATCAATGGTCACTGACCCGACGCCTTCACGGGTTCAGCGGCGTCCTACACTGAAAGGATCAGCCGCTTTTCAAGAGATGACCATGAAAATGTCTGCGCAAATGACCGTGGTTGCGGTGCTCGCCACCCTCGCCTACCTGGGCCTGGCGGTATGGGGCATTGGCGGGCCGGCGGTGTTCTTTTCGCATGGGGCGCTGGTGCTGGTGGCGCTGGCCACGGTGCTGATGGTGGTGGCGTCGCTGTTCACCGATGTAAACATGAGCTCGGGCGAGCGCGAGGACCGCGCCAATCGCTGGGTGATTCCGGCGTTCGGCGTGATCGGTCTGGTCAGCGGATTTCTCCCGGCGTACTGCGACCGCATCGACTTCTGGACCTTCGGCGCTGAAGGCGTGCGCTGGCTCGGCGCCTTGCTGTTTATCGTCGGTGGCACGCTGCGGCTGTGGCCGGTGTTTGTGCTGGGCCGTCGGTTCAGCGGCCTGGTGGCGATTCAGCCGGGGCATCGGCTGGTCACCGACGGCATTTACACACGCCTGCGCAATCCGAGCTATCTGGGGTTGGTGGTCAACGCCGTGGGCTGGGCGCTGGCGTTTCGTTCCAGTGTCGGGTTGATTCTGGCGGCGCTGACGCTGATTCCACTGATCGCACGTATTCACTCGGAAGAGGCGCTGCTGCGCGGGCAGTTTGGTGCGGAGTACGAGGCTTATTGCGCGCGCAGCTGGCGATTGTTGCCGGGGGTTTACTGACGCCATCGCCAGCAGACTGAACTGGCTCCTGCAGTGTTGGATAGCGGGCAACATTTACGGCCCGACATTGCCCGAATGTGGGAGCGGGCTTGCTCGCGAATGCGCTGAATCAGTCGACATCGCATGCAGCTGAAAGACCGCATTCGCGAGCAAGCCCGCTCCCACAGGGGACTTTGTAGTGTCAGGCCTTTTGCAGGTGCAGTTGACCTTGGCTGTCGACAACGACGCTCAGCGGCTCATAACTGTCGATAGTCGCGTGGCGGGTTTCGAGGGGATGCTGGTGCGTCGTGGTGATGATCATCAGCGCTGCACCTGCCGCTTCAGCGGCCTGAATACCGACAGTGGCATCTTCGAAAATCAGGCAGTCGCCAACCTCAAGCCCCAGGCGCTTTGCGGCCAGACGATAACCCGCCGGATCAGGTTTGCCAGCCGTCACATCCTCCGCCGTGATCATCACTGCTGGCTCGCAAATCCCCGCCGCAGCCATCCGCCGCAACGCCAGAGCCCGTGGCGCCGAGGTCACCATGGCCCAGCGTTCGACAGGCAGGCTGGCGAGAAACGCCGCGGCCCCAGGTATCTGCACAATCCCTTCGACATCATCGATTTCCGCCTGCGCGATAAACGCCGCTTGCGCCTCGGCGTCCACTTCCGGCAGGTTCAGCCGGCGGATGGTGTCGATGGCACGAGCACCGTGGATGGTCGGCAGGAAACGCTCGACATCAACCCCGTGGCGCTCAGCCCACGCTGCCCAGACTCGCTCGGCAGCAGCGATGGAATTGAGGACGGTGCCGTCCATGTCGAACAGGAACGCGCCGAACGCGCGATCAAAGACGTTATCGTGAGCAGACAAAAGGTCGCATCCTTTGACAGAACTGGGCGGATTGGCCGGGCAATGTAGCATTTTTACCCGGCAGTTCGACCCGCCACCTCAGTGCAGACGTGGCGCCTTGGACTTGAAAGCGCTGTCGACACAGTCAAGCAACTGGCCGATCGCCCAGGGCTTTTTGATGAACGCCACCGGATGCTTGACCCCGGAAGTTTCCGGGGTTTCATAACCGGACATGACCATCACCGGCTTTTCCGGCCAGCGGTCGCCAACCAGATTGGCCAGCCCGGCGCCGTTGATTTCACCGGGCATGGTGATGTCGGTCAGCAGCAACGCGACATCCGACGCGTGCTTTTCCAGATACAGCTTGGCGGCATCCGCGCTGGTTTGCGGCTCGACCTTAAAACCTTCCTCCTGAAGAATTTCGCAGAGAAACTCCAGAATCAACGGGTCGTCCTCAACCACCAGAATCAACCCGCCAGGAAGGAGCGCGCTCGGTGTCGGTGTTGGACTCATGAACTGGCACTCCCTGAATTGCATTAACGACTTAGCGGCTCGAATCCGCTGCTTATCTGGTATGAGCAGCGCGCCCTGCATAAATTCATTTTTGATACAGGTCTTTTCTTAACAGTGGTCAATCGCCTTGGCTGACGGGCGTTCGTCAGGCGGTTTTTGTGGTTAAAATGCCGGCCCTTTTGCTTGCCGACCGTGACTGATGAACCCTGAAGCCCTCGCCACCCTCCGCGCCCATCTGCTGCCTGCACTGGCGGCCGCACCGAGCGAAACCCGTCGCCTGTTCCATGGGCGCGGGCGTTGCTGGCCGGGGCTGGAGCAAGTGACGGTGGACTGGCTGCAAGGCGTGGTGCTGGTGTCGCTGTTCAAGGAGCCCGCGCCGGAACAGCTCGAAGCCCTCAAGCAATTGCTGCTCGACCTCAGCACCTCGGCCGAATGGCAAGAGTCCGGTGCCCACACCTTGCTGGTGCAACATCGTTACCTGCCGCAGAGCACCGCCGAATGGCTGCTGGGCAATGAAATCGACGAGATGAGCATCGTCGAGGGCGGCTTGCAGTACCGCGTCGACCTGGGCCGCAAGCAAAACGCCGGGCTATTTCTCGACATGCGCTACGGGCGCAACTGGGTGCGTGAGCAGGCCGCAGGCAAACGCGTGCTGAACCTGTTCGCCTACACCTGCGGGTTTTCCGTGGCAGCAATCGAAGGCGGCGCCAGCCATGTGGTCAACCTCGACATGTCCCGCGCCGCACTGAGCCGCGGTCGTGACAATCACCGGCTGAACGGGCATGACCTGAGCAAGGTGAGTTTCCTCGGCCACGACCTGTTCAAGTCGTGGGGCAAGGTGATCAACAGCGGCCCGTACGACCTGGTGATCATCGACCCGCCATCGTTCCAGAAAGGCAGTTTTCTGCTGACCAAGGATTACCAGCGCGTATTGCGTCGTTTACCGGAATTGCTCACGGCAGACGGCACGGTGCTGGCGTGCATGAATGATCCGTCATTTGGTTCGGATTTTTTGATCGATGGCGTGACGCAAGAGGCGCCAAGCTTGCGCTTTGAGCAGCGGCTGGAGAATCCGCCGGAGTTTCCGGATATTGATCCTGAGAGCGGTCTGAAGGCGCTCGTCTTCAAACGCCTCGACTGACCCGACATCCCGCGAACCCCGCTCATCCCTGTAGGAGTGAGCCTGCTCGCGAAGACTGACTCACCGGCAACCCATTTCTTCAGAAGGACAAAACCCGCCGCGCCGATCAACCGGGGCGGCGGGTTTTGTCGTTCAGGCCGAGATCAACCGTCCCCACCTACAATGCGTGCTCACTGAGCATGCCGCTGACGACTTTCGCCCTGTCCTGCCCGCGAACAATCACCCCGGCGCCTCACGACCGTTCATCGCAAATACCTCCTCACCTGTAATTTCTGACAGTAGCCAGAGCCGTCATCTTCAGCGCTGAATAACTCCACGCCCTTTGTCTCCCGACAGTTCGCACGGAGTTCCGACCATGCTCGTTCAGCCCAGGATGAAAATCTCTGCCCCCCATTCATTGCTGGACCCGATAGTGCTCGGGCGCCTCCTGCCTTCCGGCCAGTGGGGAATTAACCGGGCGGCGGTGTTCACTTTTCCCGACCTCGGCCTGCTTGTCGTCATCCCCGTCTGGGCCAGCAAGGCTGTCGGAGATTCCGTCAAGCTGCTGCTCAATGGCCGTGAGGTCGACGGGCGTCCCATCATTGACGAGACCGAGCTCAAGCAACCGACCCTCTTGTGGGTGGCTCCCCGTCATCTGCAGACCGGTTCTTACGAACTCACCTACGAAATCAAACAGCCCAATCAAAAAGAAGAGCGTCCGGACAAGCCCCTCAACCTCTTCGTCAAACTGGAACTCCCCGCTGGCCAGGACATCGACCCGGGCCCTGGTCACTCCAACCTGTACATGTACATTCCCCCGGAAATCGTGAACGGCGGGGTGGACAAAGACGTTGCCGAAGCGGGAGTGCCGATTGTCATCAGGTCCGAGTCCGGCAGCGGCTTGCCTTACCCTGACATCGCGAAGGACGACGTCATTCATCTCAGTTGGGGTGGCTTTTTTGAGTATTCCACACCGGTGACCCAGGCGCAGATCGACGATCCAGCGGCAAACCCGATATTGATCACGGTCTCTAAAGCCACTATTGAACGGGCTGGTGACACCGACCTCTTCGGTCTGGCGGTCACCTTCAAGGTGCGCGACATCGTCGGTAATGAATCGGAAGACTGGTGCAAGGCAACCCGCATCGTCGTCACCACCGGCATCGACCTGCTGGCCGCACCGATTGTTCAGGAGGCTGTCAACAATGAACTCGACGTCGATAAACAGGGCGACAACGACATCACGGTGCATGTCACGGCCGACCGACCAGACTTCGAGATGGGTGACATCATCCACTTGACCATGCTCGGCACCACCACGGAGGGCGAAAAAGTCGAAGTCACCGCCCCGCCCCAGACCGTCGACAATATTCCGCATAACTACGAGTTCAAGCTGTCCATTGCGGCCGTGCGTAAACTGGTCAATACCCAGGTCAGTTTCTTCTATCGGCTGGAACGCAGCGGCAACAGTGACCCGTTACGCTCAAAAAGGCAGTTTGTACAAGTCACCGGCGCAGCCCACCGCCTGGCCGCACCGATCATCGAGGAAGCCGAGGGAGAATTCATCGATCCCACCGAAACTCAAATCAACGTCCGCATTCCGTTCGATCCGGCCATCGAGTACGGCATGGGCATTGAGCTGTTCCTGTTGGGTAAACGTCCGGACGGCAGCACCTTCCTGCCTGAGTTGGAGTGGCACATTCCGGAGGAGGATGAAGTCGAGAATCCCGAAGGTTTTGTCATCACCGTCGATGACTACAACCTCAAGCTCCTTGACGGCGGAACCCTGGAGGGTTGGTACGACCTGCTGATAGCCGAGGGCGACGAGATCCTCAGACGGGAATCGCTGCACACGAAATTGCTCAATGTGGGTGAACCGAAATTCGAGCTGGACGCCCCCATTGTCCTCGGGGTGGCGAACGGCTTCCTCGACCCGGCCACACTGCCCGGCGGTACCAGTAAACTGACCATCCCCAGGCCTGTGGTGAAGCCATGGGTAGCCAACGACGAGGCCTCCTGGAAGTGGGTGGGCGACATCTCCGGCGAGGAACCCGGGTCCCGCACATTCAATGCCGTAACCGCCCAGCAAGACTGGGTCATCAACCTGGACGCCGCCTTCGTCGCCCAACACATCGAACCGAACCGCGGCAGCAAGATCACCGTCCGCTACCAGCTCTGGCGGTATGCCACCGATGAGACCAGCCTTTCGAATCCGTTGGTGTTCACCGTGGGCGTCGCGCTGGAACTGCTCGCCCCCTGGATCAAGGAGAACAACGGCGATAGCGCACTCAACCCGCTGCTGGTCAGGGACACCTTGACCATCGTGGTGCCGGACAACAGCGAGTTGCTGCCAAACCATGCAATCAGCGTCACCTGGACTGGCGCTGACGGCACGCCGGCCGGCGGGTCGCATACCTCAGTGCCGCGCGCGGTAAGCGAAGGGCTTGAGTTTGCGATCCCCAACAGCGTGGTGGCGTTCAATCTGGGTAAGCGGGTAAAAATCTCCTACGTCGTCATCATTGATGGTCATCCAACACCGTCCCGGGTATTTGACCTGACGGTGCAAGCAATGCCGCAGAGCGCGCTGGCCAGCCCCACCATCGAGCAGGCCGACAACGACGGCGCCGGCCCGGAACTGCATACCGGCAACCTGACCCAAGCGTCCGTACGCATGGGTGACTGGCCGCTGATCGCCCTCAACCAATACGTCTGGTTGCGTCTGCACGGGACCAATGCCGACGGCAGCGCCTACCTGCGCGAGATATGGAGCGCGCCGACGGCCGGCACCAACCCCGACTGGATCGCTGACCAGTTCTTCACTGCTCCGCTTCCAGCCGATGAACTCAACGCTCTGCAGGATGACAGCAGCCTGGAATTGGTGTTTAAAGCGGCGCTTGGTCAGAGCACGGTGGAGAGTGAGGCGTTGGAGTTTCCAGTGCGTACTTATACGATCAAAGCGATTGAGGATGTGCGGCCAGAAATTACCGGATCGAAAGACTCCAAAGGGAATGAGATTCTTCCGGGCGGTACGACTGGCGACACCTCAATTACGCTTGAGGGCACCGGAGCTGTAGGACAGGAAGTGGAAATCTTCGACGGTGCTACCTCCACTGGCAAAAAGCCCAAGGCTGACGACAAAGGCAAATGGACGGTTGAACTGACTGGGCTGACAACTACAACGCATTTGTTCAAGGCCAAGGCATTGTATGGCAGCGGGACGGAGTCGGAGGTGTGGACGCTGACCGTGGCCGACCTCGTTGACCTCGTCGAGGATTTTCATTCATATACAAGCCTGTCTCTCAGAACACCAGGAGAATCCACAGCAGGGACAAACACCCGAGTAACGCTTGATGCAATCTACGGGGGGACGCACGCCCTCAACCATTCGCTTGTCTTGACCAAAGATTGGCGGATCCTACGGGCAGCTGCGTATACCGATACTCGTCAAAACATAATTACGTACTCCTTAAAACTGAAACAAGGAATAGCCAAGAGTGCGATCCTGAACGGACAGTATCTGGGATTTGATACTGGGCATGGCCACATCAAGCTTGAGTTTCTACTGGATGATGCTGTGGTGGACTCAATGGTGTTCTACGACGGTCCCTTCAACGACCCTGGAGTATCATTTAATAGAGAAGTCGCCCCAATTGACGACCAGGTGTTCAATACACTCAAGTTCGAGTTCACGGTATTGAGTTCAAGCGACCAAAGAAATTGGTTTGATCTACATATAGTCACTTTCAAAAGCCAATGAATAAGAATGAATGAGGGGACGGATTTATTTAATGCCAATCGCGAGCAGGCTCACGCCTGCAAGGGATCTTTGTCGGGCACAAAACCTGTGATCAACGCAGATCCACTGTGGGAGCGGGCTTGCTCGCGAAGAGGCCAGAACTGTCAGCGCCTATTCCTTTGGCACAACATTATCCAGCGCCCGATTCACCGCCAGCTCCCCCAGCATCACCACCTGCGCAATGCCCAGCGCCGTATTGCGACTCGGCCCCTCCAGCGTGCCGGCGAAATCACCGAGCATGACCGTGGCCGAGGCCAGGGATTCGCAGGCGTTGGCCAGCAGGGATTCGGTATCGGTTTGTGGGTTGACCAGGAACATGCTGCTGGGGGTGTACGGCGTTGCCATGATGTGCGCGGGCGCGAGGTAGTGGTCGAGGGCGCGTTCGGCGGCTTCGTGAAGTTTTCTGGAGTTGAGGGATTCGTAGGGTGATAGCGGGTCTGTGATTGGCGGATTGGGCTTGGTTTCGGA